>NZ_JBTSLF010000001.1:0-53831 GCF_054640775.1 Candidatus Aquicultor sp.
TTGCAATTTCGTCGGTAAAGGTCACGCCGAGAAAACTCGAGGTCTCTTTGCCGTAGCAGCAGCCGTTGGCATAACAGCCCAGCCTGCCGATCGCAGACCCTACGGCCATAGCCGGTGCGACCATATCGGCTACTTTTCCGACGGAGAGCTTTCTAAGTTTTATCACGGCGAGAACCGCCAGGGTGCCGCCGATAAGTCCGCCGTAAAAGATAAGCCCGCCCGTCCAAATCGCAAACACCTGCGCCGGATTGCCTACGAAATCACGCCAGTAGTCGATGACATAGACCAACCTTGCCCCGATAATGCCGCCGATCATAGCGAACAAGACGATATCGAAGGATATCTCCGGATTAAACCCTTTTCGTTTTGCCTCGTGGTGAATCAATAAAAGCCCTACCAGAAAGGCGGCAGCCATGGCTACCCCGTAAGTGTGTACGGTAAGCGGGCCGATTTTAAAGAGTATTGGTAACAAAAACTATCAACCGTCCTTTTTCTAACTTTGCGGTGTTCGCTCAGGGTTTTTGGCTTGCGCGGATTCCTTGCGGGCGTCGATGAGCATGGTGATGATAAATAACGCCACACCTATATCTATTGCCGAGTCGGCGATATTAAAAATCGGCCAGACTCGAAAATCTATAAAGTCCGTAACCCTGCCTGAAACCAACCTGTCGGTGAGGTTACCGGCCGCTCCCCCGAGCATTAGGCCAAGAGCAATCGTAAGCTTCCGGTCCACATCCCCCACCCGCCAGTAGTAATACACTATGGAGATTATAGCAGCTATGCTCACTATTAAAAACACAAGCCGCTGGTTGGGGAACAAGCTGAAAGCGGCGCCGGCGTTTCTGACATGAGTGATATGAAGTATCCCCGACACCAGCGGAATCGAAGTATCGACCGGTATGAAATAACGTATAAGCATCTTCGAACCCTGATCGAAGACCAAAACAAGTACTGCAATTATTGCTAAAAGCAAAAAACCAACCCCATTGTTTAGCGATTACCAGCTTTTCTCTTCTTTTTTCTTATCCTCAATACAAAGATCGGCATACGGGAGTGCTTCCAGCCTCTCTCGTTCGATAGGCCTGCCGCATACCCTGCAGAAACCGTAAGTACCCTCGTCGATCCGCTTGAGAGCCTCATCTACCTTTGCCATCAGGTCCCGCGTGTTAAGCCCCAGCGATAGGTCTTGTTCACGCGAATATGTGGCGGTTCCCAGGTCTCCCATATGGTTATCGTATTGGTTCTCGCCCGTCCACTCGCTTTGCGATTCGTCCCATGTCTTATCAACATACTTGAGTTCGCCCTCAAGATCCGCTTTCAGCTTTAACAGCCGCTCCCTGAACTCTTTAAGTTCCTTCTCGTCCACGGGAACCCCTCCTCAACCTTTTCGCTACTTTGGTTTTAAATATACCCATAACCAGTTGGCAGCTATCAAACGTGCACGAGTACCGATGCACACCGGGCGCATAGGCCGGGGTGTTCGGGAATCTCGCCGACCGTTTCCTCGTATCGCCAGCACCTCTCGCATTTTGCGCCGGGCGCAGGCGAAACCTTTATGGCGAGGTTCGGGATAAGTTCACTCTTATAAGAATTTTCAGGCGCCTCAAAGTATGGAAATACATTGATGCTAGAAACTATCATCACTTGGGATAGAAGATTCTGATCTACGGCAACCTGGACTTTCTTGTAGTTCTCCAGAAATTCGCGCAGCGCATCATCACTATAAAGCTCTACTTGAGCTTCAAGCGCGTTTCCAATCTCCTTTTTGTTCCGGGCTTCTTCCAGGGCTTTTGCAACCTCTCCCCGTATCTTCAATAATCTATTCCAGCTCTCGTCGAGTTCCGGATTTATATACTGCTCGTTTGCCACCGGCCATAGAGCAAGATGAACGCTCTTCGTGCCCCGAACCGATTCGGGTATATACGACCACAACTCCTCACTGGTGAAAGCAAGGATAGGGGCCAGCATTTTCGTAAACGTGACAAGCATTTCAAAAAGAACCGTCTGCGCCGCCCTACGCTCAATCGACCCGGCGGCCGAGGCATACAGCCTGTCTTTTAATATATCGAGATAAAGCGAGCTTAGCTCGTTGGTGAAGAAATTGTATACCGTATGGTAGACCGCATGGAAACGGTAATCCTCATAATTGACCGTAACATTCTTTAATAGGCCGGTCATCTCATGAAGCGCCCATTTATCCAACTCCTGCAACTGGTCGTATTCGACATCGTCTACACCCGGCTTGAAATCGTATAGATTGCCAAGCATAAACCTGAATGTGTTGCGTATCCTCCTGTAGGCTTCCCCCACGTGTTTGAGGATATCCGGTGATATGCCAACATCTACGGTATAATCGCTTGATGCTACCCAGAGTCGTAAGATATCGGCGCCGGATTTTGCAGTGACGTCCAAAGGATCGACCACGTTGCCCAGCGACTTGGACATCTTGCGCCCGTCGCCATCAACGACAAAGCCGTGTGTGAGCACCGCATCATACGGAGCCCTGTTATGCACACCGACTGAAGTCATCAGCGATGATTGGAACCAACCGCGGTGCTGATCGCTGCCCTCGGTATAAAGGTCTGCGGGCCATCTTAGCTCCGGCCTGAGTTTTAAAACCGCCTCGTGACTCACGCCCGATTCAAACCAAACATCCAGAATATCGGTCTCTTTTGTCAGCTTGGCGGCGCCGCATTTGGGGCACGCAAACCCCGCCGGCAGGATCTCTTCTGCGCTCTTCGAAAACCATGCATCCGCGCCATCGGCCACAAAGAGGTCGATTACAGCGCCGATGGTCTCATCGGTTACGACTTCTTCCTGGCAATCGGCGCAGTAAAACACCGGGATCGGCACGCCCCAGGAGCGCTGTCTTGAGATACACCAATCAGGCCTCCCCTCGACCATACCGGTGATGCGTCTGATGCTCCAATCCGGTATCCAGCGAACATTATTTATTGAATTCATGGCTTCGCCGCGCAGGTTATTTACCTCCATCGACACAAACCACTGCTCGGTCGCCCTGAAGATAACAGGGTTCTTGCACCGCCAGCAGCAAGGATACGCGTGCGTGATTTCGGTACTGTACGCGAGAAGCCCTTTTGCTTTTAAGAAATCAAGAATCTCTTTGTTGGCATCGTAGATATACATGCCCGCGAACTGGCCGGCCTCTTTGGTGAAATGGCCGGTCGCATCCACCGGCATCGGGGCCGGCAGATCGTATTTTAGTCCGGTCATATAATCTTCCTGGCCGTGTCCGGGTGCCGTGTGTACCGCGCCCGTCCCGGTATCCAGGCCGACGTAATCGGCAAGCACTACCACCGATTCCTTATCCGGAAAAAGCGGGTGCTCGCATTTTAAGTATTCCATGTCGGAGCCCTTAAAATGCGCAACGATCTCGTAACCGGATATTCCTATCTCGGGCGCGACCTCTTCAAACCTTGCATCCGCAAAGATAAGGATCTCGCCCCCGGTTTTTACGGCAATATATGCGGCATCCGGGTGGACCGCTACGGCGACGTTTGCCGGAAGTGTCCACGGCGTAGTCGTCCAAATCACGATAAACTTGGGCTCGCTAAAACCCTTGATCGGTTCAAATTCGCTTTTCAGGGAGAATTTCACGTATATCGAAGGGGATGTCTCCTCTTTGTACTCGATCTCGGCCTCGGCAAGCGCGGTCTGGTCGGTAATGCACCAGTGAATCGGTTTGCGCCGTTTGTATACGAGCCCTTTCTTATAAAGCTCGCCGAATACCTCGACGTTAGCCGCTTCGTACTTATGGTTAAGCGTTAGATATGGATCGAACCAGTCACCGCTTACTCCAAGCCGCATGAACTGCTCGCGCTGCTTATCAACAAAACTCAAGGCGTAGTCTTTGCAGAGTTTCCTGAACTCGACCTGAGAGATGGTCTTTGCTTTTTCCCCAAGCTGCTTCTCGACATTGTGCTCGATCGGCTGACCGTGGCAATCCCATCCGGGCACGTACGGGCTGTCGAAACCCGCCATCGTCTTGTATTTTACGATCATATCCTTAAGGATTTTATTCATGGCAGTGCCCACGTGGATGTTGCCGTTGGCGTACGGTGGCCCATCGTGAAGAATAAATTTTTCGCGCCCCGACGATTCTTCGCGGATGGCTTTATAGAGATCGATATCGCTCCAGAAGTTAAGCATTTCTGGTTCTCGCTGCGGTAAATTTGCCTTCATCGGAAAATCGGTCTGCGGCAAATTCAACGTGATCTTGTAATCGGGTTTAGCCGGTTCGTTCATTATGTCCTATCACCTCGTAATAAATCTCATTAATCGTAGCTTATGGCTCATAGTTCACTATCAGCTATAAGCTATGTCTAAGGGTCAAGGGTCCGGGGACCAGGGGAAAACCCCTTCTTCCCTTTATCTCCTTAACACTTAACCCATCAATTTCGCCTTATGAGAATCTAAAAGATCTTTATAAATGCCTTGGCCCACAGGCTCGACCCACACCCCTGGTCCCTGGCCTCTGGACCCTATCAAGAAAAAGCCCTCTCTCACACACAACGGCGAGAAAGGTTGCTGGAATCACATCTGATAAAAACGGTATACGTGCTACTTGCCGAGTACCTCGGATAAAACCCATAATCTAAGATTGCGGGTTTCGAGAGCATCTACAAATGCGTTAACCTTATCACGTAAACCCGAATCGGGTTCATATATGAATATCGCCTCGGCCTCGTCCCCTTCTTTTCTCAGAAAACCTTTGCCGGCAAGATAATCAACGGCTGCTTCAATATCGTCCTCACGTCGCCCCAGGTGACGCGCCAAATCCGTACACCTGTCCCGAACACCCGGGTTCTGATGATAAAACACGATAACTGCCCATACTACGAGCGAACTCACGTATGTATGAACAAACTCTTGCAAATTTTTATCTATGGTATTACTCATTAATTCTGACACCCACGAACCCTTTATAGAGCGCTACATGCCTTTCATAGCGCCCTCTAAACCTGCCACGATTTTTTCAGGGGTCATTCCTTCTATATAGATAGTCTTGTGTCTACCCTGATGTCCTGATTTTATCGCAAGTTGACGTTTTGGCAAACCTAAAATATGCGATAAAAGCCCAATACACTCCTCGTTTGCTTTCCCCTCAACCGGCGGCGACTTTACGGCGATCTTAATACTGTCGCCGTGCACCCCCACGATCTTCGTCCTGGAAGCCCTTGGCTGAATCCACACGTTCAACAACGTTCCGCCGCTATAAGGGCTTGCATACATATAAATCAGCCTCTTCGACTAAAAAGCTAAGCTATCAAAATCAGAGGTGTCCGGCCTGTCGGTAAATGTATCTTTCTTAACGTCCTTAGCGGGATTCCTCGCCAAGTCACTACCGTTACCGTTAGATAAGGCATCAGTCGCACCCGGATACGTCTCTTCGATGAAATTATCCAGCACATATGTCTCGCCGATGTAACTATCCGGCATTACCGGCTCTGGCTCCATCCGCCTTTCAGGTTCCATCCGCCTTTCAGGCTCCTGGGGGGGGTCCTCATCCAGCTTTACCATGCCGATTTTCGGGGCCTCTGGCATTTCTGGAGTATCCGGAATATCCTGGATATCTAGGATATCTGGACCGATTGAGATTTCACTCTCAGCCACAGGCGTTTCGGTTTCGGGCATTGAGACTATTCTCTCCGACATTATTTTCTCCAGCTCGGAGGATGCTTTGTCGTTGATGCCCACGATATTGGTGCCTATGTCGGCAAGAACAGCAGTGCTATCCGCAATCCGGATATACGATTCCAGCATCGACTTAAACTTGGTCCGAAATTCCTCTTCGGCTTGTTTAAGACTCCCCAAGGTCGTCTCATACTTACTTTTTAGATCGTATGCTTCCTGGATTATCTCTTTGGCTTTAAGCTCGGCATCCCTTACGATCAGATCTGCTTCTTTGTTGGCATGAACGGTAACGTCCTCTGCCGATTTTTGGGCAGTCAGCAACGCGTTCTGCAAGCTTTTCTCCATGCCCGAATAGCCGTCCAGGTCTTCTTTTGCTTTTTCAAACTGTTCTTTCAGCTCAATGTTTTCTTTGAAGAGGCGTTCAAAATCTTCTGCGACGTCGTCTAGAAACTTGTCTACTTCTTCTTCGCTGTAGCCGCGTATGGCTCTGTGAAATTCTTTCTGGTGAATATCTAGTGGTGTTAACTTCATCTGCGAATCCTCCTTCGACTGTTACTATAGCACCTGTTACATTATGTGTTACATACCGAGTATGAGCCTTAGAACCGAACGAATTATCTGCTGTATGATATTGAGCAGGATCAGCGCTATGACCGGCGACAAATCCAACCCCATACCGCCCACCATAATCGGCGGTATTATATTTCTAACAAGCCTCAAAATGGGCTCGGTGATGTCGTAAATAAAATTAAGAATCGGCCTGGTGACAGGATTCACCGGGATCTGTATAAACGATAACACCACTCTCACCAGAATAAAGATATAAAGAAGTTGAAATATTACATCGATTATCCTGAACAAAATAGTTAACGGCACGTACCTGATTCCTCCAACTTAAGCCAGTTCCCCGGCTCTTCGAATTGCAGCTTCTACTGCTTCTTGTACTATAGACCTAAAATTGTGATTAGAAAATACCTGTAAAGCCGCAGCTGTCGTACCGCCCGGTGATGTTACCATCTCTCTTAGCTCGTTAGGTTTCTTGCCGGTCTCCCGCAGCATAGTTGCGGAGCCGGTCATCGTCTGTATGACTAACGTGCTTGCGGCGCTCTCATCCAATCCGGCTTTTACTCCGGCATCGATCAGCGCCTCGACCATTAAAAAGAAATATGCAGGCCCCGAGCCGCTAACGGCCGTTGCCTGGTTCTGTAAATCCTCTGGAAGCTCAATCGCCTCACCCACCGAAGAGAAAAGTCGCAATGCGACTTCCGCAGCTTCGTCATCAGCATAAGCGCCGCGGCTGACCACCGACATTGCTTGCCCGACCAGAGCCGGCGTATTGGGCATTACGCGAATGATCCGTGCATTTTTGCCGATTAAACGATGTAGTTTTTCTGTTGGAACCCCCGCCGCAATAGATATGACAATCTGGTCCTCCCGGAAGCCATCCTTAGCACCGGTTACTACCTGATCGATCTGCTGCGGTTTTACCGCCAGTAACACTACATCACTGTCTCTAACGGCCTCGACAGTCTCGGTTGTGAACTCTATCTGATATGCATCTCTTAAACTCTCGAGACGCTCGGTATTTACATCATTGAGAACGATCTGCCCGGCTTGAATAATCCCGGACCGGATGAAACCCCTGAACAGAGCTTCGCCCATCTGCCCGGCCCCAATAATCGAGAGTTTTTTGCCTTCAAGCAACAGCGAGTCCCCCTAGAACTGGTTGAAAAATCCTTTTTCTTGCAGGCGCCTTCTCTCCTCGGCCGAGACATCGACATTACTCGGTGTGAGCAAGAAGACCTTATCGGCTATCTTCTGCATTCCACCATTGAGACCATAGGTCAGGCCGCTGGCGAAGTCTATGAGCCGCTTCGATAGGTCGTTATCGCTTCTTTGCAGGTTTATTATGACGGGGATATCGGACTTGAATTTATCTGCGATCTTCTGGCAGTCGTTAAAACTGCTTGGCTCAAAGATCTCCACTTTTAGTTGTGGCGGTGGCGCTATCGAACGCAAAGGGGCCGATTTGTGAGAGGCTCTCTCTAAATCTGGATAACGCGTTATCTTGCGTACCGTCGGCGTTTGGTCGAAGTCCTCGAAACTGTCGTCTTCGTCAAGGTCTTCAAAAGTGCTCTCGATAGGTTCTTCTTCTGTTAGTTTGAAATAGTTTAATGTCTTGCGCCACATATTTTCACGCATATATGTTCTCCTCCCTAAGGTGTAAAAATAGCTGTTCCAACCCGTACCATGGTTGAGCCCTCTTCGATCGCTATCTCAAAGTCGTTGGTCATACCCATAGAAAGCATCTCGAAATCTGGCCCTTGCTGCTTAGATAGATTATCGAATAGTTCTTTCATTTTTGCAAAATATATACGTAAAAGTCCAGTGTCATTTATATAAGGCGCCATCATCATGAGGCCCTTAATTTTTACATTATTAAGTTGTGCCAGCTCATCCACGGCGAACAGCACTTCTTCGGGTGAGAATCCGTACTTGCTAGCTTCCCCAGAGATGTTAACTTCAAGCAGTACGTCTTGAACTTTGCCGAGTTCACGGCTCTGCTTGTTAATTTCCCTGGCTAACGCTATGCTATCCACTGATTGTATCAGGTAAACGAATGGGATGATATACTTTACTTTATTTCTTTGCAAATGACCGATAAAGTGCCAAGCGACCGCATCCCCTAACGCCTCGTATTTCGGCAGTAGCTCCTGCACTCTGTTTTCCCCAAGATTTGCTACTGCGCTATCGATCACCTGCTGGATTTCAGAAACTGAATGATTTTTGGTTACCGCAACCAACGTTATTTCGTCCGGGTCTCGCCCGCTTCGTTTGGCCGCGTCCTCTATTCGTTTACGTACCGACCGGATGTTTTCGTCTACAGACATATCCATGTAATTTTCGCCACAAAAACCCACATTCCTGCATTAAACGCTAACTTGGCTTTTCCTTGACTAAAACGAAATAAAACATAAAAAAAAGCGGACCCCCGCCCTCTATACTTATTATACGCTTATATATGTTGGTTTTTACTAAACCCACTCCCTCGTATATACTGCCTACTCCCTACTGTTCTACCTCTATTTCACGGCCATCGGGTATCCGTCCCGTCACCAAGTAATCGATTCTCTCTGCGATATCGACACAGTGATCGGCGACGCGCTCCAGAAAACGGCTTGCGAGAAGAATGCTTCCTATCCACTGCATCGATTCGTTCCCCTGGTACTGGGAAAGCTGCTCAAACATGTTGCGATGCATGCGATCGACAACATCATCCATACCGGTTAATTTGCGAGCGAGTTCAATGTCTAGCTCCTCAAACGCTCTCAGGCAGAGGTCGAAGATATTTAGGGTCTCATCGCCCATTTCGCTTATGCTTTGACCGACCGGTACGATCATACCGTCGATCGGGCACGAGCGTTTTGCGCCTTTTGCCATATTAACGGCCAGATCGCCAATGCGCTCCAGGTGCAATGCGATAAACATGGTCGTCCAGCACAGCCTCAAATCGCTTGCAACCGGAGCCTGCCTGGCAATGGTCTCCATCGCACGCCCTTCTATTTGGTAGTTGAGCAAGTCGATCCTGTCATCCATCTTGATGACTTCTTCAGCAAGCTCAACGTCGCATTCAACAACCACTTTGACCGCGTTCTCTATCGCTTGCCTGGCTATCCTTCCCATCAACAACACATCGCACTTGAGTTCGTCAAGCTCGTCGTGAAAGCTCTTTCGGGGCATTATATCTCCTCATTTAAAAATAAAATGATGCCGGGCGCATCAAAATCGGTTCCTGTTTCATTCTTAGTTAATTCGGTATCGCGCATCGGAATATTAGTAAGATTATAACCGCCTTTTAAAATACGTCAATTATACGCTGGTTTTTTAGTAAATAATCGTCTAGTGATTATCTATTAATTATTTGTTGGTATCTTTGTTAGTATCCGGAAGGATTGCAGTAATAGCCGCCTGGCGGCCTGTTGTTCCGCCATCGGCTCGATATGAAAAGAACAGGTCATTGCGGCACGAAGAGCAACAACCGTCACACTGGTATACATTACCAGGGGGGATATCGTTTCCAACAAGCTGCATCTTACCAAGCTCTCTTAGATTTAGTGTGGCACCATCCAACCAGCCTGCGACATCTGTGAATTTATGCGAGAACTTTTCTGCTACGTCGGCGCCTACCCGATAACAGCAACCGCCGATCGCGGGGCCGATAAACGCGATAAGATTGCCGGGGTGAACCCCGTATGCCGAAACCATGGTTCGGACGGAGGCGCCTATCACTTCCCCATACATTCCGCGCCAACCTGCATGAACGACGCTTATAACGCGTTTGTTTGGCTCAACCAGGATAACCGGCACACAATCGGCAAAGAACAAGGTTAACGGGATGGATTGGTCGGCGGTAATAAGCGCGTCGACGCCTGGGATAGAATCTTGCAGGCACATAGCCCCCCGTCCGGCCTCGAGTTCACCGACGACCGCCGCCTCGGCGCCGTGCACCTGCTCGGCACATACCATCCGAGTAGCATCCAGGCCAAGCCGGCGACATACTAAATCCCTGTTCTTAACCACCTTGTCCGGGTTATCCCCAACATGAAACGCGAGGTTAAGCGATGCATACGGGTCAGGGCTTACGCCACCCCGCCTCGTCGTAAACACCACAAGGATGTTATGCTCGTCAAGAAGCGGCCTCGAAATAAAATAACTAAGCCCATCTGCCTCTTCAAATATGAGGCTATATTTACCTGTATCACCCGTACTTATATCTCTATCCATAAGTATCCTGCCTACTAAAACTCACTCTCTCGACCTTCGTTAATTCGTAATTCGACATTCGCAATTCCTCCGGCTCCTACAAATAACAAAACCGCCTGCTTACCGCGGGCGGTTGTAGAATTCATCGTCGTGATATGGGATTCAGCTATTCCCTATCTTCTTCTTAAAAATGTCGGGATGTCGAGATCTTCCGTGTCGAATGTTGGGATATTCGAAGACGGCTCCTCAGGAGTGACTTTTTGTACGAACTCGAGTTTATCCTGCTTCCTGAGATCGAATCCCGTCGCGATGACCGTAACCCGTACCTCATCGCCGAGCGTGTCATCGATAACCGCACCGAATATGATGTTTGCTTCCGGATGCGCAGCATTTGCGATTACTTCTGCGGCCTCGTTTACCTCGAAGAGACCGAGGTCCGAGCCACCCGAGATATTCAGCAGCACACCCTGCGCGCCGTCGATAGACGCCTCAAGCAGCGGGCTTGCAATAGCGCTCTTTGCGGCTTCAACCGCGCGGTTCTCGCCGCTTGATACGCCGATACCCATGAGCGCCGAGCCCGCGTTAGACATAATCGTTCTAACGTCGGCAAAGTCCAGGTTGATTAAGCCCGGAACGGTAATCAAATCTGTTATACCCTGGACGCCCTGACGAAGTACATCGTCGGCCATCCTGAATGCTTCGATGATCGAGGTCTTCTTTTCGGCTACGTGAAGCAGCCTATCGTTAGGGATAATGATCAAGGTGTCGACTGTCTCGCGGAGCTTCATGATGCCTTCATCGGCCTGCATGGAGCGTTTTCTTCCCTCAAAGCTGAACGGCCGGGTAACAACTCCTACCGTTAACGCCCCTATATCCTTGGCGATCCCTGCAATAACAGGTGCGGCCCCGGTTCCGGTGCCACCGCCTTTTCCTGCAGTAACAAAAACCATATCCGCACCTTGCAGTGCCTCTTTAATATCGTCTCTGCTTTCTTCTGCCGCCTGGAATCCGATCTCCGGATCGGCTCCCGCTCCTAGGCCTTTTGTTAGATTCGCGCCAATATGCACTTTGTAATCGGCGTCAGACATTAATAAAGCCTGTGCATCTGTATTGCAGGCTATAAATTCAACGCCGCGTAGGCCGGCTTCGATCATACGGTTGACGGCGTTGGTGCCGCCCCCTCCTACTCCGACTACTTTGATCACAGCTAGATAATTGGCGCCAGCATCTAACATCATAAAGCCTCCCTTCCATTACCTCGACTATTACTTTAGACTTTTCTGCGATTCTCTCTAGTACAGATATAGTTTATTTTAACCTTAACCTTGGCAATAACCTTATCCTATCCAAGCATAAATTGCAACCGTCTTAAGTAAAAACATTGCCAAAATATTAGCAAAAAACCCAGTTCGACAAAGATGCCACTACTACTTTTACCTGGTATTTTGTGGTAATTGCGTGATCGGCCGCGTTCTTCGCCCGTACTAACATCCTCTTACTAGCAGGTAAGGCTGCCTACGACATTAATAGCAGCGATTAGCGATGAGCGATTAGCGATTGGGTGTGGGTCGAGAAAGTGGGTCTTTAGTAAGACTATTGGCCACAAGCTCGTATGTGTAGATAACGATGGGAGTAATTGATCAGGGTACTCGTAATGACGTTCCCTAATCGCCAATCGCTCCTCGCTAATCGCTGTACTTAGCTAATCGCTGCTCTTACGGAACCGAATCGATACGGCGCAAGACAGGGTCTGAGTGGGGGTAACTTCGGATATCGATGAAGATCACCTGACGGCCCTGTTCCTTTAGGATACTCTGGAGGACTTTGTTTTTCTGGTCGGCCTGCTTCGCCTCACCATAAAGTATTTCCATGTTGCCTTTATTATAGAGGGAAAGTTTGTCGACTGATGGGGCCGAGATCAAAACAATCGTTTTTCTAAGTTCAGGGTCCATGGATTCAAGACACTTAACGACATTATCAAGCGATTCGTTCATCAGTTTATCCCCGACTTTTATCTTGGCCACAGGTAAATCGGTAATTGTAGGAACGTTGGCGCCATCTGCATACTGTCGCTCGGCTACCACAAAGAGGTCTTCGTCGATCAGGTAGAACTTCCCTCCGAGAGAGATGAGGATGGCCGGTGCGCGCTCGATAAGTTCCACCTTGAGTGTGTGCGGCAGCGCCCGTTTAACCGCTACGTCCTTTATCCAGGGATCTTTAAGTAATTTATCTCTGATATCCTCCGTTGAAACGCTAAGCAGATTTGTCTCCCGATCAACGTTGCATACCTGGACGATCTTTGCGGCAGACACCGCCTTATTGCCTGCTATCTCGACCTTGGTAACGTTGAAAAGCCCGGAATGATAGAGTCCATAGGCCCCTAGCAACACGACAAATACGGCTGCCGCAAAGATCGTTATCTGATTGCGACGTTTTCGCCGGATAAGGACAAGTTTCTGCTGTCTTTCTTCCGCTTTCGTCTTTGCTATCTGCCTGCCTTCACTCACCTTGCATCACCTTGTGCTTCCCTTAAACTTCTAATAGTGCTTAAAAATACTTACGGTGTTCGTCGTTAGTGATATAGTATGTACCTTCTTATCCTGCTCTACCTGTCGTTAGTAGGCATTAAGAGGACTTCGTCGAACTCCCCTAACAGTTCGACTTCGGACTCCAGCAGGATACCGCGTGCTTCAAAGACCCGCTGCTGCACGGCCTTCATCAGGTGATACACATCGGACGCAGTCGCATAACCACAGTTAACTATGAAATTCGCGTGCTTGGTAGAGACTTCGGCGCCGCCTATTCTCATACCCTTACACCCGGTCTCTTCTATTAATTTTCCCGCCGAACCGGCTTTAGGGTTTTTAAAAATGCTTCCGGAGTTTGGCAGTTGCAACGGCTGGTTGTTCTTACGCTTGGCAAAATAGTCTTCCATCTCATGCTTGATGACCTCCGGATCACCGGGCACAAGAACCAGCGTCGCCTCGACAATTATATCATCTCTTCTTAGACTGCTGTTCCTATATCCAAAATCTATCTGAGCTCGCTTCAATACGTTGAGTTCACAAGCTCTCGTATACGTTACAACGTTACCAACCGTGTCACCGATTGCTCTTCCATGTGCGCCGGCGTTCATCCTGAGAGCCCCGCCTAGGTTGCCCGGGATTCCCACGGCAAAACTCAAGCCGGCCAGCGAGTGCTTTGCGGCAGTTTGGACGAGAGATGGCAACGAGACGGCGGCGCCTGCCTGTATTTTTCCCGCCTCGACCCTCTTTATCATGAAGTCTCTTCCCAAACGCAGGACGATTCCCGGAAAACCGTTGTCAGATACCAGTAAATTGGAACCCTTTCCAATAACAAAGAGCGGAAGTCCCCATTCTTTAGCAGTGGTAAGCACAATGGTAAGCTGGTCGAGCGTGTCGGCGACGGCAAAGATCTCGGCCGGTCCGCCAACCCTCATCGTAGTTTCTTTGGCTAGGACTTTACCTTTCACGACGTTGTCGTTTAAGTGCTTGTGTAAGATGCTAAAAGCCCTGCTCACATAACGGTTGTTCAACTCCTGTACCCTTTCGAACCAAGGTAATTCCACAAGATAGATCCATTGATCTAAGCTACATAATCATCGCAGATGATTATGTAGCTTAAGAAAATCCTCACCGATGGCGCTTATGTCGCCGGCCCCCATGGTAAGAACAAGGTCGCCTTCCCGGACCGTTTCCAACAGGAATTTTGGAATTTCTGTTTTCTTTGGTAAATACACGACGTGTTTTCTCGGGCTTTCCGCGAGAACGGCATCGACTATGACTTTGCCGGTGACGCCGGGAATCGGATCTTCTCCGGCGGCGTAGACATCCGTAAGAACAACTACATCCGCGTCGCTAAACGCCGAACCGAAATCCTTGCTTAAAAACTTGGTCCTCGAGTACCTGTGGGGCTGGAATACGCAAATAAGTCTGCTCCAATCGCCGCTTTTAGCCGCGCTCAGCGTGGCCTCGACTTCGGTTGGATGATGCGCGTAATCATCGACCAGCGTGAAATCGGGAGTTGTCTCGATGATTTGGAAGCGGCGCTTGACGCCCGAGAACTGGCTAAGCGCCCCTAACACGGCATCCATCTGCATACCGAGACTCTGGCTTAAGGCGATCGTGGCAAGTGAGTTATATACATTATGCACGCCCGGCACGTTGAGCTTTACCCCACCGATGAGCGCACCGTTATAATAGGCATCATAGGTGCTACCGAACGTATGCAGCACCACATTGCGCGCGATAAAGTTGTGCCCGGCCGGCCGGCTCTCGCCTTCCTGTTCGACACCGTACGTCACAAATCTCTTTTCGGAGCGCTCTATTAAGCGGGCCACGCCCGGATTATCTGCACACGCGACGACAAACCCGTGTTCGGGCAGCGATTCGACAAATTTTAAGAAAAGAGCCTCGATTTCCTCGAGCGAGCCGTAATAATCGAGATGATCGGCCTCTATATTGGTCATGACGATTACTTCAGGATTTAAAAAGAGTAACGAGCCATCACTCTCATCGGCCTCGGTAACGAAAAACTCGCCGCCGCCGTGTTTGGCGTTGCTTCCAATATCGTTGAGTTCCCCGCCGATTAGAAACGTCGGGTCGAGACCGGTTTTTTCAAACGTTAGTGCGACCATCGAAGTCGTAGTCGTCTTTCCGTGCGTTCCGGCCACGGCTATACTCCGCAAGTGTTTGCCCAGTTCGGCAAGCATTTCCGCCCTGCGAATAACCGGGATGTTGCTCTGCTTAGCCTCTTTTACTTCCGGGTTTGTAACGGGTATTGCCGTGGAGACGACCACCACATCGGGGTCGTTGATGTTATCTGCACTATGACCGATTGAGATAATCGCGCCTTTTTCTCTTAGTGAAGCGGTGTAACGGGATTCTTTCAAGTCAGAACCGCTCACTTTATATCCCATATCAAGAAGGACCTTTGCTATGCCGCTCATCCCGGCCCCGCCGATACCGACAAAGTGGATGTGCATCAAGTTTTCGACCATTGTGACTCCTTACGTTTCTGCATCTTAAGCATCTTTATAATCTTCAAGTTGTTAGCGGTTTACTCTTCCGTCGAGTGTTTACGACTCTCTGCGATTTCAAACACAAGGTCGGCCAATGCCGTATCGGCATCGGGACGCCCGAATTGCTTCGAAGCTTCCGCCATTTTCGAAAGCGCATCCTCGCTCGAGATAAGCCCATCGACCGCTTCGTTGAGGGATGAGCCATTTAAATCTTTATCGAGTATCATCCTGGCGGCTCCGAGCCGTTCAAGCTCGCGGCCGTTTTTTTCCTGGTGATTATCCGTGGCATAAGGGTATGGGACCATAATGGCCGGTAGGCCGATTGCGGTGATTTCGGCGACTGTCGTGGCCCCCGAACGGCATACAAGAAGATTGGCCGCGGCATATGCCTCACCCATATTGTCCAGGTAGGGATAGGCCGTATACTTGAGCTTATCTTCAGGCAGTCTTATCTCATCAACCGCTTCCCGTACCGATTCATAGTTTATCTTACCCGTAGCATGGATTATCTGCAAGCCGTCGTTATGCCGCCACCGATCATAGGCCTCGACTACCGCCTCGTTTATTTTTTTGGCGCCGCGACTTCCCCCAAACACGAGTAAAACTCTGCGGGATGTGTTCACGTCGAATACTTTCTTGGCCTTGCTTTTGTCGGTTGACAAAATCTCTTCCCTGATAGGATTGCCTGTAAACTCAACCCTTCTATCTGCAGGGAAGTACCCCTTCATATTGGGATAGGACACAGCAATTGCACCTGCGACCCTGCCAAGCACTTTGTTTACCAGGCCGGGGACGGCGTTTTGTTCGTGGATCACCGTCGGAATCTGGCGCAAAACGGCGCCCCCCACGACGGGCAAACTCACATAGGCACCCATACCCACAACTACATCCGGCTTAAAACGGCGAAAGACGCTTACCGCTTCAATCGTCCCCCTACCTGCTGATATGAATGAGACAAGTGCCTTAAACGACGGCTTTCTTGGAAGCCCCCTCGCCTCAATGGCCTTAAAATCAAAGCCGGCCTGCGGTACAAGTGTAGCCTCTAGACCGGTCGATGTGCCCACATATAATATTTCAAGATCATTTCTTGCTTTTTGTAGCGCTTTGGCGAGAGCCAGCCCTGGATACACGTGACCCGCTGTTCCGCCCCCGCTTATTATTACTCGCATTAACACGACTCCTGGTTTTTCTCTTCTTTACCTTCTTTGTCCTGGCTTTCGAGGTCTCTTCCAGTGCCTTAGCCCTCGCTACCCTTGCCCTTGATCTTGATCTTGCAGAGCTAGCGCCCGACCGGGACGACTGTGCGCTCGCCCGCTTCCTCGATGATTTTACCCTGTGTTTGCCCTTCTTGGTCGAGGTCTCTTCGATATCCTCACGATCAACGGCGCGTAGCGGCTTTCTTCTCCTGCGAGAAGCAGACCCACTGTTACCTTCCAGTGCAATGCTGAGAAGAATACCCACTGCTGCGAGATTAGCCATGAGCGACGAGCCGCCGTAACTTATAAACGGCATCGGTATACCGGTTATGGGCAGAACCCCGGTTACCGTCCCCATATTGACGATGGCCTGCAGTGCAACCATCGAGGTCACGCCCACACCCGCCAGACGCCCGAACTGGTTTTTACACTGATATGAAATCCTGATTCCATAGTAGGCAAAAAGCGCGAAGAGTGAAATGGTGAACATCGTACCTAAAAGACCCAGCTCTTCTCCGATGATGGCGAAGATGAAATCGGTGTGGGCGGCCGGTAGGTAGAAATATTTTTGCCTGCTCATCCCAAAACCGACGCCGGTTAATCCTCCCGAACCAAACGCCAACAAAGATTGTTTGATCTGCCAGCCCGTGTGAAGGGGGTCGGAATCCGGGTTCAGAAACGAGGTAATCCTGTTAAGGCGATACGGTCTGGCATAAATGAGAGTAACTACAGACACAGCGCCAAGGGAGGCTGCCGCGGCAATATATTTCATGTTGAGACCACCGACGAACACCATGACAAACAGGGTGATGCAGAGGGCAACAGTTGTGCCCAAGTCCGGCTGCTTCATAATCAGGAAGATGATCAGCAATATAACCCCGGCGTAGGGATAAAGTTCTCTTACGTCCTTTAAGCCCTTGCTTTTATTAGAAAAAAAATCAGCGGTAAACAGGATAACGGCGATTTTTGCCAGCTCAGAAGGCTGTACCTGAAAGCCTCCCAGGGGGATCCAACTGGTGGCGCCTCCAGCATTTCTGCCGATTCCCGGCATGAGGACGGCAACGAGCAATCCTAACGCCGCCCACATGGCCGGCCGCACCACGCGCTGCATGGTTTTCAGAGGAATGTTGGATAAGAGCATCAGGGCAGCAAACCCTATCCCCGCCGCGATAAGTTGCTTTTTTATGAAATAATAGCTGTCGCCCGTGTCCGCATACGCCCGGGCGTGGCTCGCCGAGAGAACCATGATGAGGCCGAACAGGATCATCACGATAACCACGCCGAGCAGCCTGTGGTAATCTTTCTTAGCGTTTCGTTTATTGCTTTGTTTTTTGTTTTGTTTTGCTCTCGCCATGTTTTTCTCCGAGCGCTAGAACTGCTTGTCGAAATGCTTCGCCTCTTTGCGCATATCCATTGAATGCATCAAAACTTGCACAGGCCGGTGAAAATAATATGATATCGCCGGGTTGCGCAAGCATCGCGGCCCGTACGACCGCGTCGTCAACCGTTCCAGCATACTCTTGAAGAGTACCGGCAGGTAGCGCGCTTAAAATCTCTTGGCCGGCTTCGCCGAAACCAATCACCGCTTTTACTTGCCTATTTATATCTATATTCTGGGCGAGGGCGGTAAAACTATTTCCCTTATTCCTTCCTCCAACAAGAAGGACGATCGGTTTATTGAAAGCGGTCAACGCCTTTACTGTGGCGTCAACGTTCGTTGCCTTTGAGTCGTTATAATAGTCCACCCCATCAACAGATGCGATAAACTCCGTACGGTGGCTTAAACCCGGGAAGCCGGCAACCACCTCTTTGATCAAAATGGGCTCGATTCCACATACCAGAGCTATCCCGACAACCGCCATAATATTATCCAAGTTATGGTCACCACGGATTTTTACCTCATCGACCCCGCAGATATCGACCTCACCATCGATATCCGCAACAACGCGACCGTTTCGTAGAAAAACTCCGGGATGAAGCTCGTGCTTCTTACTCGTGCCGACGACTTTTGCCTTTATTTGGGGCGCAAGTGATCGTACCAACTCATCATCCATGTTCAGGATCGCGATATCATCGGCCGTTTGATTAACGAACAGACGGCTCTTGGCCCGTACATACTCCGTAAAATCCGGGTGCCAATCAAGGTGATCCTCGGTAATATTCAGAAGCACCGATACTTTTGGCCTAAAATCGCTGATCGTATCGAGCTGAAAACTGCTCACTTCGACAACCAGCGTCTCGACATCCACATCGTCGACCGCCGTTACAAGCGGCGTCCCGATATTGCCCGCGACAGCCGGTTTTTGTCCGGCGGCCTCAAACACTTTCCCGGTTAACGCCGTCGTTGTCGTTTTTCCGTTTGTGCCGGTTATAGCTACAATCGGCTTGCCTGTCAGCCGGTAGGCAAGCTCGATCTCGCTCCAAATCGGGATACCTCTCCGCCGCGCGGCTTCAAGGATCGGAACGCGGCTCGGCACCCCCGGACTTACTATTATTAAATCAATTCCATCAAGCAAGCTTTCTTCCTGCTTGCCAAGGCGCACGGTAATGCCGCTTTTCTCAAGCTCGGCGGCACCTTGCTTCATTTCATCTTTTTCAGAGGTGTCAGAGGCCAGCACCGTGATGCCAAGTGACTTCAGTTTTAGCGACGCCGCTTTCCCGCTACGTCCAAGCCCTATGACCAGGATATTATTTTCTAAAAACTCCACCCGATTACCTTCTCGTAACTGGCTCCGTACAGCCGCCATCAAGTAGCCATCATAAAATAGATACCGAACCCGATGCCGGCGAAAATGCCGGAAACAATCCAAAAACGCATCATTATCTGCGTTTCAGACCACCCCTGCATCTCAAAATGGTGATGGATCGGCGCCATCTTTAAAATCCTTCGTTTAAACCAGCGGTAACTGACGATCTGGCCGATGACGGAGAGGCCCTCTATTACATAGATACCGCCGATAAGAACAAGCAAAAGCTCAGTTTTAGTCAGAATCGCCATGGCCGCAATCACACCCCCGAGCCCGAGCGACCCTGTGTCGCCCATGAAAATGCTGGCCGGATAGCTGTTGAACCATAGAAAACCGATAGCGGCGCCGCCCACCGCGGCACAGATTATTGCAAGGTCAAGCCTGTCCTGCCGAAATGCTATACCGGCGTAGGCGAGCATTGAGATCGTAACCGTTCCGGCGGCGAGCCCGTCAAGCCCATCGGTTAAATTCACGGTATTGGTTGTCGCCGTTATGATCAAGTACACCAAGGCAATATAAAGAACAGGGACCACTATCGCTTTATGCAATATCGAGAATTTAAATGCGGGGGCGCCAAGCGGAATGATAAGATGCGTGAGCGGGATTTGCACGGTCGTTGCAAGGTTTGCAAAATTTACCGCTGCCAACCCGACCAGTATAGCTATTACCAGTTGCCATATAAACTTCGACCGTGCCTTCAGGCCGAGCGACCTGGCTTTTACGACTTTGCGGTAGTCGTCGATGAATCCAATAAGCCCGCATCCAAAAAGGGCAAGCAGCGCAACAAGACCTCGCATGCTTGCCGAGGCCATCAGCAGGTACACTATAGCGACAGTAAAGAGGATGACGACGCCGCCCATAGTCGGCGTGCCCGACTTCGTGAGGTGTTTTTGCGGCCCGTCGATCCTTACGACCTGCCCTATGCCTTCCCTGCGAAGCAATTTTATCCAAATCGGCGTTAATACTGCTGTTAAAACAAGGGCTAGAACAGCAGTCAAAAATATCTGATACGTTGGATAGCGCAAAAAGGTTATCATGATTTAATATGTCCTAAGTAAGTTCCCTAGAGTCAAAGTATGTTCCTAAGAGTGTTCTTAGACTATTTTTACAAGTGCTCTTACGACTACTTCCAAACCAACGCCACGTGATGCCTTCACTAATACAACGTCCCCGGACGCGATAAGTTGCTTTAGCAGTTGCGCGGCCGTAGCCGCATCCGGGCATGTCACAACCGCTTTTGGGTTCATCCCGTTTTTAATGGCGCTTTCTGCCATCGACTGGCTCTCAATACCTACTGCGACCAGGATATTTATCCCTAGGGAGGCGACAAGTTCCCCGATTTCCTTATGGGCCTCATTTGAAACAGGCCCAAGCTCTAGCATATCACCTAAGACCGCAACGTGTCTTCCTTGGGGTTGGGTCGATATATCTTTAAGGGTTAGTAATGCCGCCTGCATCGAGCTCGGATTGGCGTTGTACGCGTCGTTTAAGATTAGCACATTATCGGCAGTTGTAAAAATCTCCATCCGCATGGATGTGGGCCTGCAGCTCGAAAGCCCTATACGTATCTCGTCGACACTTAATCCCAATTGAATGGCCACAGCGGCAACGGCGAGCGCATTGTAAACGTTATGCCTGCCCGGCACGGCCAGTCGCACGACATAATCCGTTCCTTTGCCGATACCGAGCCTGAACGACGCCCGGCCCAGCTCATCGACATCGAGTTCCGTTCCGCGGACATCACCGGAGGCGATCCCATACATAACGGTCTTTGAGCACGCACACTCGGCGATATCGGGGGTCCAGAGATCGTCCCCGTTTAGTACAGCTACTCCGTCCTCCGACAACGACTCGATAAGCTCTGCTTTTGCCTTGGCGATCATCTCTTCCGACCCGAGAAGCTCCAGGTGCGCCTGTCCGATATTTGTGACCACCCCCATATTAGGCTTAGCGATCCGAGCAAGCTCTTTTATCTGCCCCGACCCACGCATACCCATCTCGACCACCAACACCTGCGTTTCAGCATCGGTCCTCAGAATGGTCAGCGGCACCCCGATTTCGTTATTATAGTTCTTGTCCGTGCTTACAACCCTGAATTTCTGGGCCAGCACGCAGTTTAACATATCCTTTGTGGTCGTTTTGCCTGTGCTGCCTGTTACCCCGATTACCTTTAACGGCAGTTTCGACCGGTAATACGCGGCGATATTCTGTAGCGCCTTCAGACAGTCAATCACTTCAATCACAAACTGCGACCCGGTCAGCTCAACAAGCTTTTCCTTTTCATACGCGTCTTTTTCTACGAGAAAACCGGCGGCACCCTTTCTCAAGGCTTCAAAGATATATTGATGTCCATCTCTCTCGCCCCTAAGCGGGATAAAGAGTTCACCGCTTTTAATCGTCCTGCTATCGATACTGATTCCGGTGACTTTAACTCCCGCTGCGCCGCTGAGCAGGATTCCATCGGTGCTATCCGCTATTTCGCCTACGGTTAACGGGACCATTTCACCATCTCCCTGAGTAACTCAACTGCTATTTCTCTATCATCAAACGGTAGTTTTCCCCCCGCTATCTCTTGTCCTTGCTCGTGCCCTTTTCCTGCAATCACCACAAAATCACCCTCTTGCGCTCCTTCGAGCGCCATCACTATTGCGTTTCGCCTGTTCTCTTCGATCACACATCGGGAGAGCAAACTTTCTTCTATCCCATTATTTATTTCCATAATTACCTGCATTGCATCCTCACTTCGAGGATTATCCGATGTAATTATTACAGTGTCACTCAACTCAGCCGCGATTCTCCCCATCATTGGGCGCTTGCCTTTATCCCTATCACCGCCGCACCCGAATAGCGTTATTAGCCTTCCCTCTGTCAGCTGCCGCGCGGCGGTCAAAACCTTCTCAAGACTGTCGGGCGTATGGGCATAATCCACAATTACTGTGAACGCTTGTCCGGCATCCACCCGTTCAAATCTCCCCGGGACAAACTCTAATTCCTCTAGTCCTACTTTAATCTTTTCTACATCGATCCCGACTGCAATACTTGCGCTCGCAGCGGCGAGAGCATTCGATATGTTATAGAGACCAGGCATTTTTAAATCCACGCCTATGATTCTCGAACCGGCATGAAGCTTCATAGTCGAACCATCGGCCCTGAGAACTATCCCGCTCGCATATACCTCTACTTTATCTTTAAGGCTATATCTGAGTTGCTTTCTCTCACCTGTTCGCAGAAGTTTGCGGCCGTATTCGTCGTCTATATTAATGACTTGATTAACGCCCGTCATGTCGAATATACGCTTTTTTACCTTAAAATATTCCTCTATAGTCCCATGATAATCCAAATGGTCCTGACTCAAGTTTGTAAAAACAACAACGTCAAATTCACATGCTTCAACCCGTAATAGATCTATGGCATGCGAAGAAACCTCGATGACCGCTGCGTCAACACCGGCATCCACCATTCGCGCAAAGAATTCCTGTAGATCGAGCGACTCCGGGGTTGTTCGATCTACAGGAATTCTTTCGCTTCCGATTCTGTACTCGACCGTACCTAACATACCGGTCTTATACCCGGCAGCGCTCAGAACGCTCTCCACCATATAGCTGGTGGTCGTCTTTCCATTCGTGCCGGTAATACCGATCAGCTTAAGGTTCCTGGTCGGATAATCAAAAAACGCGCTCGCCATCTTCGCCATAGCTTCGCGCGTATTATCTACGACGATCTGAGTTACGGTAATGTCCGGCAAAACTCTCTCAACGACAACCGCCGTCGCCCCTGCCTCTTGCGCCTTATGAGCAAACTCATGCCCATCGGCCTTAAGCCCGTTGATACAAAAGAAGAGATCATCCTTTTTCACCCTGCGTGAATCATACGCAAGGCCCAATATATCTCGCTCTATATCACCGATAATGTTTTTTATAGTAACTGCCTCAAGTATAGTCTCTAGCTTTTTCCCCTGCACGCTCTCCTCCGCCCATCAATCATACCAGTGTCCGCATTTCAAGGTCTAGGGTCATACCAAAGCATCCCCGCATTTTCTTAAAAACTGCGAAGCCCTCTCTTTCTTCCAGAATCACGCCAGCTGAAAGCATCCGGCTATTCTTCCCGGCAGATCAGCAACCAGCGCGCAGCCCAAACTGCGCATCTAGCCCAGCCATCAGGCCAAATACCTCCCATCTGAAGCGACCATGAGTTTAGCCGTATCTAGCTATCAAAACGTGCCCCAGATCAACGCATCCCATCCAGACAGTCACACCCGCACTAACGGCCGCTGCCAAACTCAAACCCGCCCAACTGCACGAGCTTAAGGCCGCAACCTGACCGCAGGATTCACGCGCGGTACCCAATCGCAATTTGCGCGCTCATACATCTTCTGTCACAGCTATAGACACTGTTTTAGACACTGTCCTATGCGCAGCCTTTAAGCTGCAACAAAGTGTCTATAAGTGGCTTTATGCATGGCATCAAACCACGAATAAGTATCCCCTCCCCAGACCAAAACATCAGTTTGTTTCCAAAAGTGTCACCAGCACAAAAAGCGCACGCTTTCGCTAGTCCAAACCGAATCATCTGACCGCGCAGGATCTCCGTTCGGGATGGGTATTGCCGCATGAGTTAGTAATGTGGGAACAAAACGGTCGCATCATATATGATGAGGCGTATTCTGGCGAATAGTGTGTGGTGACTTTACCGGAGTCGGCGCAAAAGCCGGAGATGACTTTTCAAGACAATGACTCGGTAAAGTAACTGCTCTGCGGAAAAAACAAGCCGCTTGGATTGCCGCTCTCGAATGTCTTACACCCTTCTCTACCCGGGCTGCATCCAGCCCGCGACTAGATCAAAGGACAAGCCCCCCAGCCGTACCAATGATGGGCGTCACAGCGAGATTTAGCAGGTCGTGGCAAGTCGATTGTTTTTAGAGATGGCCTACATCTGAACCTGGAACCCAGACTACTGCCTGGGCTGAGGCATCAGCGCCGCAACAACATTACTCTAGTATCGTGCCAGCAATGTCTTCAATATTAAGTTGTACGGAGTCGCCCGATCTATCAGGATGCCACGTCGATGATCCGATAAACCGGGCACTTACAATAGCGTAGCATACCATCACCTCTCAAACGTGCTGTATTTTATTGCGTACTTCTCACCCTAATACATGCTTTCAAACAAGATACTGCTGATACAACAAAGACTCTTCAGAAAAGTGTTATTACGAGAAACACTGATCCTAGAAACAAAGTCGCTGAATTGCAGAACAAAACATTCTCATCTAACTATAAAAAACAAGTCGTATACTGTGCCGGTGGACGCCCGATCTATCGCGTTTATCGAATGAAGTCCTTTGCGAGCCGTCGATAAACCGGGCACTCACATTTACTGTGCATCGCATCACCCTTCCCCCTTTTCTCTCTGTATGGGTGGACATTACGTACCTGTACTACCTTTTAGTTCAAATCGCCACGTCGCTTTTGAGAAAGCGTGAAATCGGTAGCCGCCCGGTTCCGCCGAAACGTAACCCCTATTTTACCTTCCGGTAAACCGGGCACATGCAATTGCTTTCATGTCATCCCTCCCTTCCCTTTTGCAAACAAGCGCTAATCCTCCTATCCCCTGCTGCTAACCGCGCATTCTATTCAGGGGGTATTTTTAAATAACGTAATGAAAACTCCGCGACCCTACTAAACACAGGCGCCGCAACCGAGCCGCCGTAAATACTTTCCTGGGGCTCGTCGATAACGACCGAGATGACTAGCTTCGGGTCTTGTATCGGGGCCATTCCTATAAACGAAGCGACATACCTGCCCTCTTCATAACCACGACCGTTGATTTTGGCCTTCTGGGCAGTACCCGTCTTACCACCAACGCGATAATGAGCGACTTTTGCCTGCGGTCCGGTACCATCGGTCACGGCCCTCTCCAGGATCCGCTTCATTTCCTCACAAACCGCGCGATCTACAACCTGTTTCTCCGGCATCACGGGGGCACTGAGAATAACCCTCCCCCGCTTATCCGTCGCATCAAGCAATAAATGCGGTTTTATCGGGATGCCATCATTGGCTATCGTTGCGAATGCCTTCACCATCATCAATTGCGTGGTGCAGATACCCTGTCCAAATGGGATATTAGCCAGTGACATCATGGACCAGTTATCTCCTTTTGGATAAAACCCTCGGGCCTCGCCCGGATAATCCACACCCGTTTTCCTGTCAAAACCAAACCGCGACAGGTAATCAAGAATCTTGTCCTTGCCCATCAACATACCGATTTTAACCATTCCGACGTTGCTTGATTCCTGGATGATATTTGCAAACGTATACATGCCGGCAGGCCGCGCGTGCGCATCCTTGATTCTCTTGCTGCCGATCTTGATCGTTGGTTTAAGATAGAATGGGGTCGAAGGGTTACATAACCCCTCTTGCAGCGCACCATTGGCAATAATGGCCTTCATCGTCGACCCGGGCTCATATATATCAGTGATCGCCGTGTTTCTGAGATTGTCTTTATTAACCGTTGCAAGTTGGTTCGGATTGAAGTACGGGACATTCGCCATAGCGTAGATCTCCCCGGATTTTGGGTCCATTACGATGACGCTGCCCCGCTTAGCCTTATATTTCTTTACGGCCGCCGCCAACTCAAGCTCGGCTTTGTACTGGATTTCTTTATCGATGCTGGTTCGAATGTTTGAGCCGTCGATCGCCCGACGCGCACTCTGCACGCTCTGGGGTATCGGTCTGCCCTGACCGTCTCGCTCGGCGACGATTTTACCCGGCTTACCGTAGAGCATTTCATCATAATACAGCTCGAGTCCGCTTAAACCGTGGTTGTCCATACCGGCAAACCCGATTACGTGCGCACCGAGTGTGGCGTTAGGATAATAGCGCTTGCTCTCCTTAATGAAACCGATGCCCTTTATATGCTCTTCTTTAACCAGTTGTTTTACCGCTTTAGTGGTAGTGCGGTCGGTTTTTCTCACAAGATAGCTGAAACCGCTTTGCTTGAGAAGTTTTCTGAGGATCTCCCGCTCATCTATTTTTAGGATGGGCGCGAGTTTTTTCGCAAACCCCTCACGATCGTCAATCAACGAAGGAGTCGCGTATATGGTATCCATAAGAATGGATACGGCTAGCTCATCGCCGTTTCTATCGAGGATGGTGCCCCGCTTAGAGGGTATCTCGACGATACTCTGTCGTTGCCTTTCCGCTGCGGCATCATACTTGGCAGCCGAAACCCCCTGAACGAAGACAAGCCGCCCCGATATTCCTACAACGCATAAGAATATTATGACCAGTAGAGCAGTTAACCGTGTCTCAGTGCTGCTTTTAACTCTACCCACTCGCTCCTCTTCCCTCTATTAACGTGCTAAAGCATGATAACCCAAGCGTCCACCATAGGAAGCTCGTTCTTGAACTTTGGTTACAGTCTTACCGGATACATAATGGTTGCCACCGGATGCACTCATAGAAGGGCTCGTGTTGCCGGTCGAGGCCATACCCTGCGGCCCGTCATCAAGAATGCGAAGATACGACACCCTAGGCGCTTTGATCATCGAGAGTTTCTCAACGGCAACTGATTCAATTCTTTGGGGCGATTGCAGTATGGCTTTCTGCGCATAGAGATTATCCTGCGCCTGTTGTGCTACCTGGACCTCTTTCTTAATGGACTCGATCATGTAGCTTTGCTGGGATATAATCGCCTGCTGCGCTACATTTATGATGATACCGGCCGTAATGACCGTCACGGACATTACAAACACCGGAAAAGGGATCTCCGGCAATGCTAAAGCCTGCCGGCTCTGGCGTCTCTTAGGTTCTACGACCTTCAGTTTCTTCTTCGGTTTCGGCTGCTCTTTATACCGTACCTGCTGCTGCTTGACCGCTAGTTTTCTTGCCGCTTGTGCTATTGTTCTCACCTCTTACAGTTTTTCGGCAACCCTCAACCGGGCGCTTTCCGCTCTTGGATTCTCTGCTATCTCTCCAGGCGTAGGTCTTACGACTTTCCTGGTTACTACACTCAGTTGAGGCATGTGCCCACATGTGCAAACCGGCAATCCCGGCGGGCAAATACAGCCTTTTGACAGGTCACTTATTACATTTTTAGCTACCCTATCTTCAAGCGAATGATAGGATATGATTACTAGTCTTCCTCCCGGCCTAAGCCATTTTACGGCGTCTCGAAAACTCTGCTCGAGAATCTTGATCTCGCCATTTACTTCAATTCGTAGTGCTTGGAACGTTTGTTTCGCTGGATGACCTCCCCGGCGCCTGGCAGGGGCCGGTATTGCATCCTTAATTATATCTACGAGTTCAAACGTCGTTGCTATGGGACGGTTTTGCCGCGCTTTAATAATAAACGCGGCGATTCTGTTGGCCCAGCGTTCCTCACCGTACTCTTTGATGACACGCGTGAGGTCACCCCTCGAATACGTGTTCACCACATCGGACGCCGTTAGTGCTTGTCTTTGATCCATCCGCATATCAAGTGGTGCATCAAAGCGATAACTAAAACCTCTCTCGGCACGATCGAACTGGACTGACGAAACCCCTAAGTCAAACAATACTCCGTCTATCGCATAAAGGCCGGCCTCAGCCAGAATGCGATCCAGCTCACTAAAATTGCCTCGAACTAAAGAAAAATTTTGCTGGCTGAAGCGTGCTAATCTAACCCTTGCTGCGTCCAGTGCTGCGATGTCTTGATCGATTCCTAGTAAGAAGCCTTCCGGCGTTATTAAATCTAATATTGCCTCTGCATGTCCTGCCCCGCCCAAAGTGCAGTCTATGACCGTGCTACCGTTAGTGCAACGTAATTGCTTCAGGACTTCAGCCAGCAAAACGGGTTTATGAAAATATTCCATCGTGGCCCTTTATTCCGTTGTGTTTTGCTAAACACCGATATCAGCTATCTCTTCCCCTAACTCAGAAGCCGATTTTTCAGCATCAGCTATAAATTGTTCATATCTCTCCTTTGCCCAAATTTCTAATTTATTCGCGACTCCTATTATTACAATGTCTCTATCAAGACCCGCAAAATCTCGAAGGTTCTGCGGGATTGAAATCCGTCCCTGGCGGCTTACCTCATCTTCGACAGCGCTTCCGATAACAAATCTCTGGTAGTTCCTCACTTCGGCTGTAGCGGGCTTCTTCGACATGATCTCGTCTACCCGCTCGAACCAGTCTTTCCTGGTGTAAACCAAAAGGCAGCTGTCAAACGATTTAGTTATGAAGAGGCCATCAGCCAGCGCATCCCTGAACCTCACGGGAAGTATAACGCGTCCTTTTTCATCTAGCGAATGGTAGTACTCTCCAAAAAACAAGTAGTTGCCCCTTTGGCGTTCTTTGTGTAATCCACTCTACTCCACTTTATTCCACTTTGCAACACATTTATCCAAAATTTATAACTTTCCTGCCGATTTTGAAAGGACTTTCTGTCTTTTATACGCTGCTGATTTAACCAGATGCTAAATAAGCCCTGGATAGTTAGCATGTCAATGGATTCGGGGATTTTGGTGATTTTGTAAAGCCACATGGGGTTGAAGTGATACCGCTTGCCTATTAAGGGCAGTTCTTATTTTCGAAGGGTTGCGATAAAGCGATTTGCGTTGGTCAGTAGATCCAGCGCATCTTCCGGCCTATTTACGACGATATCAGCAGCTAAAAGTGCATCCGTCGCACATCCCTCACCGCCGATTACACTAACCGCCAGCCGTGCTTTCTTAAGCATCTCGACATCGTTTGATCCGTTGCCTATCGCAACGCAGGTCGAAGCGCCGATTTTTTCGATAAAGTCCGCCTTCTGTGAAGCCTCTCCCGGCGGGTGTACGCGCTCGATAGTGGCCGCTATTTTTTCCTTCTGCGAATCGAGTTTCCCATGGGTATCAGCGGTTATCAAGTAAACCGAGAGTTCTTGCGACAGTGTCTCAATACGGCGTAACACCTGCTCGGGGATAACGCCATCTACGGCGAGCGTGCCGTTCATATCGAGCACCAAGGTATGGAGTTCATAGACTCCCCTCCCGGGGATATCGACTTTTATCATCTCTTACCTGCCAATCAGAACTTAACCAAAGGGGCGGAACCAAGGCCCACCCCTTCAATTTATCTATTGTTGTTCTATTATATCAGACTCTTAAACCGGGTTTACCCGGATGGCTAGTTTGCCGCATCCCGTGCCGCAAGCGCCGCGCCCAGGGCGCCCGCGATTTCGGGATGCTCGTAAACCTGCACGCTGCGCCCCAGTTTCTGCTGGAACAACTCTCTAATGCACGGGTTTCGCCCGACCCCGCCCGAGAGGACTATATCGTCCACAATGCCTACCTTATGCAGCATCGAGCTTACCCTCTCTATAATAGACTGGTGCAGTCCCAGCGCGATGTTAACCGGCAGCTCCTTCTTAGCTAGAAGCGAGACTACTTCCGACTCTGCAAATACCGTGCACATGCTGTTTACGCGCATAGCCTTTTGTGCGGTAAGCGAAGCCGCCCCGAATTCATTAAGAGCAAAACCCAGCGTTTTCGCCATAATCTCGAGGAACTTTCCCGTTCCCGCCGCACAGCGGTCGTTCATTTGAAAATCGGCCACCTTACCGCTCTCATCAAGCGATATTACCTTACTGTCCTGCCCCCCGATATCGATGATCGTGCGGCAGCCGGTAAATATATGGCGGGCTCCAATGGCATGCGCCTTGATCTCGGTTATTACCCCATCGGCAAAATCTTCCCTCGCAAAATGCCGTCCGTATCCGGTCGCGATTATCTTTTTCGCACTATATGGCTTTATTAGCTCAAGCGATCGCTCATACGGGTTAAACCCCGTATCGGCAACCTTGAAATCTTCCACACCATCGCCGTTTAATGCGACCACTTTTATGCATCGAGACCCGATATCAATCCCGACATACACCTATCTAACAGCCCCTTCGCGATCTTTGATGGTCTCCATAAAGGCCTCGACCCTTGTCGAAAGCTGGCCTGCATCCTCCATACTATAATCAGTCTCAATCTTGAGAACCGGCACTCCGGCGTCTTTTAGCGCTCTCTCAACGCTGTTGTACTCGACCGTAAACGGATCGCAGAACTGCAGCGAGTAATGAATCACGCCATCGACGCTATAATCGTCGACAAGTTTCTTTATGTTATCGATTCGCTCCTTGTTCGGTGTAAAGCACGCGCAATCGAGCTTCATGTAGCGACTTGCGACTGCTTCCAACCCTGCGTCGATATCGGTTGCGCCCTCGCTCACCATGTCCCTGAAATACCTGTGACCGATACAGGCTTCTTCGGCAACGATCACTGCGCCGGCCGACTCGACTATATGATGGAGCTTCCAGTTCGGCACCGCCATCGGGCACCCTGAAATCAGAATCCTCGGAGCGCCCTTCTCTGCCACGCCGACACCATTTGCGATTCTCTGCTCGAGTTCGGCGCTTATCTTATTGATCATTTCGGTAAAGCGGGCGGGGTCATCGTAGAACGCCACCTGCTGTATTAATAGAGCATCTTTCCCGCTGATCGGAACCGGGTCGGCCTTTCTCGCATCATTCATCCTCTTCAAAGCAGCGCGCTTTGCGTTAACCGTTGCGATTCCCTTAGCAAGGGCGGCCGCATCGACTTTGTTCCCGGTAAGCTCTTCCATCTTTTCTTTAAATTTCTTAACTTCGTCGGACCAAAGCCTGCGACTCGAATCATCCTTCATCTGCGGGGTATGCATGACATAAACGTTCGTATATTCCCCGAGGATCTCGTAGCTTTTTTTCTTACCGTCGCAGGTGGTTTCGCCGACGATCATATCGCTCGTCTCAAAATAAGGGCACACCTTTGCGATTTTAAACGACATAAACGATTTGATGAGCGGGCAGAGGTTTCTTGGCAGCACCTTTTCGGCCTCTGCGCTCGGCCAATCGGCGCCGCCGCAAATACCGACACATGCCGCCCCTGAAGCCAGCACTATTTCTTCCGGAACATAGAGACAAAACGTTCCTACGACTTTGCCTCCGGCGTCTCGCAAATCGTTAAGCTCTTTGACCCTTAAGCCGTGGATCTCAGACATCACGAAGTCCAAGTATCCCATTCCCTCCGGACGATCTTTTTGGGTTAGATAAACATCTCCGTAAATTTGCGGAATCACCGCTAGCAGTTGGTCGTGGGCCTCTAGATCAAGCCCTAATTCTTTCCACATCTCACGATAATCTGACATACGCTTGCCTCCTTGGTGCTCTGCTGGCTTACACAAAAACAGTAGATAGTTCTTAATATAATCTTATGGTTATTATTACATACTTTTATTTATAAGGCAAGCGTATTATGTATATTAGCTACACTTATATCGCGTGCCCTTAGGGGTTGTGGTGGTACTGGTTTTGGGGTATTGCGAGGTCGTTTCCGCATAAAGCCTGGTGTCGCTGTATGCTCAAATGAATACCGCTCGGTTTCATGATAATACTAACCCTAAGCTTGAGCTTTAAATATAAGTCTAAATTAGAGGTCTAGAGGGAGGCAAGCTGGTCATCGGTTCACTACATTAAATCCAACTTGGAGGCGATATCGGCAAGGGTTACTGTGCCGATAAGTTTGCCGGCTTCGACAACTGGGAGCTTTGTCAGGCGATATTTATCCATAAGTGAAATAAGTGCAAGAATATCCATCCCCGGATTTGCGACCGGGGGGTTAAAATCCATGAACTCCCAAATCTGGTGCTCCGCCGGTGCGTAGCCCTGAGCGACTACGTTATATAGTATATCCGAGTCTGTGATAATCCCGAGTAACTTTTCTGAGTGGGTCACGAATAATGATGTGGTTCCCTTTTGAAGCATAACGGCGGCTGCTCCGGCAATCGATGCCGAGGGGTCGATGGTGACGAGATCCGAAACCATGATATCTTGGACAACCATAAGAATCCTCTTTCCAACCAAAAGAACTGGCAATATATGTAAATAGAATCGACAAAACTAGCTGCGAACTTAAGTTGTACTTGTGAGGAGAGATTATCGTCTGCCGAATATGGCGGCCCAGATGAAGATGATTATGACCGCCCCGATTACCGCCAGGATTATGCTGGTGATATTGATGCCGCTGATACCGGTATCCGTTAGCACATTTCCAATATAACCGCCCAGTATAGCACCGCCGATGCCGAGCAGGATTGTCGTGATAAGCCCGCCGGGTTGTTTCCCGGGGATGAGCAGTCGCGCTATGGCTCCCGCGATCAGCCCGAGAATGATCCACGCTAAGATGCCCAATGCTATCACTCCCTTATCGGCTAGGCGACTTTTGTTTCTTTAATTGAATTGACAAGATAGTCGATTCTGGTGACCATCTGCTCGGATTCCTTGCTTACGTGGTTATTGACTTTCTTACCCTCGCTGGCAATCGAACCCCACGTGCTCCAATTATCCGAACCTGTTTTTTTGACTTTCGCTTTGCGCTTAAACATGAATGCACCCCCAAAAAAGTTCATTCCAAAAACATGCCCTCACTAAACCTATATCGGATAACTCTTCCCGAGCTATACCTTTATCGGTAGACAAGCATATAGCAAAAACGCTAGGCGGCTTCCTCGCCCTTGCCGAATTTGTTGAGATGCACTTTTTCGGACATGAACTCGCCCTCGCGGTGAGGTGATTTTTGCTCGGCGGGGTGCCCGACCGTGATTATACAGCAGATGCCGAAGTCTTCCGGTATGCCAAGAAGGTTCCGAACGTATTGTTCTGCCTCCACAGCATCGTGATGCATCCCGCGGATTTGTACCCAGGAACTGCCAAGACCCAGTTTCGCCGCTTCGAGGTTGATATGTTCGGCCGCGACCGAAGCATCCTCGACCCAGGCGCTTGAGACGTTCTTGTTTGCAACGATAACTATGTCAATTGGCGCTTGTGCTGCCTGAGACGCATACGGTGTGGCGTTGCCAAGCTCTTTTCTTGTATCCGGATCATCCACCGCTATAAACTCCCAGGACCTTTTCCCCCAGGCGGACGGCGCGTACATGGCGGCCAGCAACAGGTCGCGCAGCTGATCCTCGGTGACCGGCTCATCCGTATACTTTCTAATAGTGCGTCTGTTCTCCATTGCTTTTAAAGCCATCGTTGATCCCCCTTTCCGATACGCAGTATTGGTCTTAATGGTTGTTTACCGCGGAATCAGAAATATAAACGCAAATGGAGGGTGATCGGGTTTAGGACTTTATATTAGTGGCCTCATCTAGTATTATTAAGGAGAGGGTTGCTTGAGGCCCCTCTACTAAAGGAGAAACATTGGGCAGATTTGTGAGTAGATCAATCGTTGCTGTCTCAGTTTTGCTTTTAGCTGCAAGCGTCTACATGTATATGAACTTGAATAGAACGCAGGTTCAGCTGCAATCGCCGGCCGCCGGTATCTTTGCGACAAAACCGACAGCGCCACCGGTAGCACAGAATAAGTATGTAATCCGAAACGGCTCTAACGAAATGCCTGCAGGTATGGGCCAAGCTGATGCGGATAAAAAACCTGCGCAGGGAGTCCAGCCTGGTGGAGCGCCCGCAACCCAAGCTACACCTACCACCCAACCGCAAACAGGGGCCTTCGGTCCCGAGGGAGGCATTACGCCGGCGGCTGCACCTCGCGATCAATCGCAGGACCCCGTTATACAAATGCCGGATGGTTCATCAGAGGATAAACTTTCTGAAGAGAACCTCACCACTAACCACGAAGCGAATAACAGCGCAGCACCGTAAAAACGCTACTCGCTGCTCTTAACCCCAACATGGAGGGCGACGGCGCCAAGGAAGAAGTTGCGGTATGTTACATCGGTCCAGCCTGCTTCCCTCATCATCGATGCAAGTTCTTTTTGCGGCGGGAATACCTGCATACTCTCGGCAAGATATGTATAAGCCGGGCCATCGCTAGAGAATACCTTGCCTAAGAACGGAACAACGGATGTAATAAACCATGTGTAGGGGGCGTTTACTAGTTTTGCTTCAGGATGGCCGCTTTCAAGGATAACGAGGCGCCCACCGGGTTTGGTCACGCGGTGAAACTCGCGTAATACCGCGCGGTAGTCCGGAGTATTTCGGAGGCCGAACCCGATTGTTATGGCATTGAATGTACTGTCCTCGTATGGCAGCTCATCAACAGATGCACATTCAAACGTTATGTCATTGCCGGCGGCGGTTTTCTTGATTTTCTCTGCGGCCAGATCCAGCATATCCCGGCTGAAATCAACGCCTACCACTTTCGACCCGGTTAGCGCGTGGACGGCGAGCGCGAGATCCCCGGTGCCGGTGCAGGCATCAAGAACCAGCGAGTTTGTGCCGGCGGCCGTGCTTTTGGCGGCTATTCTACGCCAGCGCTGGTCACGCCCCAATGTCATCAGGCGATTCAGCAGATCATAGCGCTTGGCGACCACATCGAACATTGATTGGACCCGGTCGGGTGGCTTGATTGCTTTCTTCGCGTAACTTTCCGTGGTTTTACTCATAGCCTCTAATATACCAGACGGCACGGGATTTAAAAACATAAGTGGTTCGGTGCGAGGCGTTCTGCGAGGCGGGTGTATCTTTGCTGGATGCGGTTGTTTTTGATCGCAATGGCCAGCGCCTTTTTGCTGCCAAGAACCACCACGAGCTTCTTACCCCTGGTTATCGCGGTGTAGAGCAGGTTGCGCTGAAGCATCATATAGTGCTGGGTGTGGAGCGGGACGACGACCGCGGGATACTCGCTCCCCTGTGATTTATGCACCGAGCAGGCATACGCCAGGATAAGCTCGTCCAGGTCGGAGTATTCATAGGTGACAGGACGACCATCGAGATCGACCTTCACCACTCGCTCCACCTGATCCAGAGAAGTGATTTTCCCGATGTCGCCATTGTAGACGTCGAGGTCGTAGTTATTGCGGATCTGCATAACCCTATCCCCCACGCGAAAGACATGACTTCCCCACGAGAGCGTTTCACCGGAGGGATTAAGGAGCTGCTGCAGCTCTTTGTTAAGGTTCGAGGCACCAAGCAGGCCCATGTGCATCGGCGTTAATACCTGGATATCCTCTGCGGTAAGCTTGAAGCTCTCGGGTATCTTTCTGGCGACTAGCAGCTTGAGCGTTTTTAGAATCTCCTCGGGCTCGTCCCGGTCGATGAAGAAAAAGTCGCCTTTCCCCTCTTTTGCCTTGGGGTACGGGGTTTGGCCTGCGTTGACACGGTGGGCGTTAACGATAATCATGCTCTGCTGCGCCTGGCGGAATACTTGGGTGAGGCGCACGACCTCTATGCGGCCGGAAGAAATGACGTCTTTGAGTACGTTGCCCGGGCCGACCGACGGGAGCTGGTCGATGTCCCCAACCAGGACCACCTGCGCGTTCGACGGCACCGCTTTGAGCAGATTATAAAAGAGCACGATATCGACCATCGATACCTCATCGATGATCAGGATATCGGCTTCGAGGGGATTTTCTGTGTTTCGCTCGAACCGCATAGACCGCGGGCTGAACTCGAGCAAGCGATGGATGGTCTTGGCCTCGAGACCGGTCGCCTCGCTGAGACGTTTTGCAGCGCGCCCGGTCGGCGCTGCAAGCAGGATGCTTCTCTCTTTGCGCTTCAAAATCTGGATGATGCCGTTGATGAGCGTGGTCTTACCCGTTCCGGGACCGCCGGTTATTACCATGACTTTACGCGAGACGGCGTTGCGGATTGCGTCGCGCTGCTGCTCGGCGAGGTTGATTTTATACTGCTGCTCGAACCAAGAGAGGGCCTTTTCTATTTCGATGTCTATGGGTTTGAGGTCGGTTGCGAGCAATCGCTCGATTTGGGTTACGGCTCCCACCTCAGACGCGTAAAGAGAACGCAGGTAGATAAGCTCGTCCGCAACGGTTTCGGATGCGATTAACTCCTGCTCGATAAGGGTGTCGACCGCGGTGTTCACGATTTCTTGGTCGATTTCAAGGATGTTCGCGGCCTTTTCCATCAACTGGTCGCGCGGGACGCACACGTGCCCCTCGTCGCTCAACCCTCCGAGCACGTGCAGGACGCCGGCTTCGGCGCGGCGCGGTGAGGTCGGCTCAATCCCGAGGTTAACGGCGATTCTATCCGCTGTTTTAAATCCGATCCCAAAGATATCGACCGCCAGGCGATATGGGTTGTCCGCGACGATATCTATCGCCTCGTTGCCGTAGGTCTTGTATATCTTAATGGCGTAGGTCGTGGTCACACCGTGGGATTGCAAAAAGAGCATGACTTCTTTGATCTCTTTTTGCTCCTGCCAGGCGTCGCAGATACGCTCGGCCCGGATGTTACCGATGCCGTCGGCTTCGGTGAGGCGCTTGGGTTGGTTTTCGATGATGTCCAGTGTATCCATGCCAAAGCACTTCACCAGGCGGGATGCCATCACCGGCCCGATCCCTTTTATCATCCCCGAGCCCAGGTACTTCTCTATCCCGACAAGCGTGGCGGGTTTGACGGATGTGTAGGACTCTACTTTGAACTGCTCGCCGTACTTGCGGTCGCTGACCCAGCAGCCTTTCATCCTGATGCTTTCACCGGGCTGAACACCCAAGAGATTACCGACAGCGGTAACAAGGTCGCGGTGGCCTTTCACATTCACGCGCACCACGCTCCACCCGTTCTCTTCGTTGGAGTAGACGAAGTGCTCGAGGATGCCTTCGAGAGTCGAAGTTTTGTTGTTATTGAATTTGTTGAATGATAGTTGGTCTTGGGTCATCTGTTTGATTTCCTAATGTGTTCTCATCGCAACTATTTGGGCGTGAGTACTTCTACCGTTGCTCTTTTGATATCCACCATCTGGAGAGATTCCAGAAGGGGCCTTCAAAGGATGTGTTGTCTTTTATCCCGTTTACTTTTTTGTTGAAGGCCAGGACCTGGATGTGCTGGTACAGTGGAATGACGACACAATCGTCGCTTATCTTTTGCTGCACGTTGCGGTAGAGGCCGGCCCTTTTGGTATCGTCAATGACGGAGGGAATGATTTTAAGTGCGGCCGTGACCTCGGGGTTGCTGTAACGGTAGTAGTTTCCGCCGGCCGGTGGAGTTGCATCGGCGCAGAACATATAGCCAAGGTTTGGCTCGGTGTCTTCAAGCCAGGCCCAGATACCGAGTTCAAAATCTCCTTTTGCCAGACGAGAGTTGAAAAACGTTTCGCCATCAGCGTTTTGTGTCTCGACCTTGATACCAACGCTGTTCAAGTTATCCTGTATGGTCTTTTCAACCTCTTTGCGCGTCGGATTGCCGGATGCGGTGCTGATCTTAACCACCAGCTTCTTCCCGTTCTTCTGGAATATTCCGTCGGGTCCTTTTTTATAGCCCGCCCTTGAAAGATATTGCGCCGCTTTCTCGGGTTGTAATGCATATTTCTTCCAGGCTGGGGTATAGAACGGCTTTTGGTCGGGTACAAGGATGCTTTCGAGAACGCTTGGCTCCCCTGTCGCCGCCTCCGCTATTTTCTTTCTGTCGAGCGCATAGGCTATCGCCTTTCTTACATTTATATCATTGAGCGGCGGTTTTGATGTATTAAAGGCAAGGTGCTCCCATACCAGACCCGGTTCGGCGAACCCCGCGGTTCCCGCGATCGATTTTATCCTGTCGGTGACCGCTTTTGTATCTGATGGATAGAGGACATCGATCTTGCCCTCCGAGAGACCGGTCACTTGGCCGTCGTCTTTTGGGATGAATTTAAAGGTTACCTTGTCTATATACGCATTGTCCCCCCAGAAGCCGTCGTTTCTGACGATGGTGAGGTGATCTGCGCGCACCCAGTCCTTGAATTTATAGGGGCCGCTTGCGAATGGAAGGAGTTCGTTGATTGCCTCGTTAAAGCCCTGACGCTCAAGTATATGTTTAGGTAGTATCGGGTATGTGGTAGAAAACAGCTGCTTATAGGCTGCGTACGGTTCCTTAAAGACTATCCTTAGGGTTTTGTCATACGGGGTGTCGATGCGCTCGATCTTGTCGTACCCTGAGCGGTCGGCGATCTGGTAGGCGGGGTTCATGATCGTCTCCCAGGTGAACTTGATATCCTCTGCCGTGATAGGCGTGCCGTCGCTCCATACCGCGTCCTTCTTAATGTCGTAGGTGACGGTAAAGGGACTCTTTGTGACCAGGCCGTTTTCAACCGTTGGTACCTTTTCGGCGATACGGGGCGCATAAGAAAGATCGGGTGTTACGACAAGAAGGCCCCATAAAATATTTGAGGTAACGAGTTTAGTCGCTGCCGTTGAGCCACCGGTTAGGAAAGGGTTAAGCGAGGTCGGCTCCTGAGCGCAGCCAATGGTGAGACGGCCGCCCCGTTGCGGTTTTTTGGGTGAGGACTTCTGATCTGACGCAAATAGCTTGATTCCGCCCAGTTTGATACCGTCGCAGCCGTTCGCAAAAAGCATCGACAGCACTCCTATGACGATCAGGACCGAAGAAACGATTACAGGTGGTCTCTTTATCGTTGTTGAGCCTCCTTTAAGCGCAGGAAAGGATTTGCCTGCGGTACCAAAAAAAAGCGCCTCTCGTGGAAGCGCGTTCTTGTTAAGGTATGGCGGCTTATATCATGCCCTTTTGCGTGAAGTAATAAAGAATTATGGAGGTTACGCCAAAGGCAGAAGCCAGCCCTACTGTTATACGGTTCAGGTTCTTTTCGATAATGCTTGTTCCTGAAAATGTCGATGGCAACGCACCGCCAAACGCACTCGATAGACCGGTGCCTTTGCCGGAGTGAAGCAGAATCGCGATAATTAAGGCGACGGCTAATATCCCATGAACGATCTCAACTAAAGTAACCACGTTAACCTCCTGATATTTACAACATTAGACATCATAGCACAAGCTGATTCATATGAGCAACACCCCAGAAGAGCAGAAGCCAGGAGTCAGGAGCCAGAATCCAGAATCAAATCCTTATTTTTACAAAAGTTAGGTTACGCCTAGACACTAATCAGTGGCAACCATGCGTACTGCACCCGAGATTCTTCGCTATCGCTCAGAATGACAAGTACCTACCCCCATTCAATCAGAGATGCACCCGTCATCTCCCTTGGTTTTGGTATGTGCATGACGTCGAGGATCGTTGGTGCGACGTCGGCCAGGATGCCTTGGCCTTTGGGCTTGAGCTTGAAGTGATTGTCCATAATCGCGTACAATGGGACCTCGTTTGTCGTGTGGGCGGTGAACGGTTGGTGGTGAACGAAGTCGATCATTTTGTCCGCGTTACCATGATCGGCGGTTATGAAAACGACGCCGCCTTTCGTCCTGGCCATCTCGACGATGCGCCCTACGCAGGAATCGACGACCTCGACCGCTTTAACTGCGGCCTCGAAGATTCCCGTGTGGCCGACCATGTCACCGTTGGCGAAGTTTACCACTATGAAGTCATACGCATCCGATTGTATGGCATTGACCACGACATCGGTTACCTCTTGTGCGCTCATCTCGGGCTTTAGGTCATAGGTAGCCACCTTCGGTGAGGGCACAAGGACCCTGACCTCGCCCGCCTTTGGCGCCTCTTTCCCGCCGTTGAAAAAGAACGTCACGTGGGCGTACTTTTCGGTTTCAGCGGTGTGAAGCTGCTTCATGTCATGAGCTGCCAAGATATCCGCCAGGATATTCTTAAGCTCCTGCGGCGGAAACGCCACTGCGACATCGAAGGTGACATCATATTGCGTCATGCAGACGTAAAACACGCTCGGTGGGTGGACGTCCCGGTCGAAGCTTGCGAAGTCTTTATCGATAAACGCCCTGGTTATTTCGCGCGCCCGGTCGGCGCGGAAGTTATAGAATATCACCGAGTCGCCGTCCTGCACGGTCGCCACGGGTTTGCCGGTTGTTTCATCGATGATTACGGTCGGCTCGACGAACTCATCGACGGCCCCTACATCGTAGGATTGCCGGACGGCCTGCTCGGGGGAAACAGCGTGCTTGCCTTCGGCGTGAACCATCGCGTCATACCCCTTCTTGACCCGTTCCCAGCGGTTGTCCCGGTCCATGACGTAATATCTACCCATGACCGTCGCGACCCGGCCAAGCCCTACCTGCGCCATCTTCTCCTCAAGTTGCTTAAAATAAGTCAGCGCGCTTTGCGGCGGCACGTCGCGGCCGTCAAGAAACGCGTGCACGTAGACGCGCTCGAGCCCCAGCATCTTGGCCATATCCAGCAGCGCAAAAAGATGCGTGTCGAGGCTATGAACACCGCCATCGGAAAGCAGACCCATTAGATGCAGGGCCGTGCCTTTTTCCTTCGCCAATTGCATGGCCTCTAAGAAGGCTTTGTTTGTAAAGAAATCACCATCCCGGATGGACTTGCTGATCCGGGTTATCTCCTGGTATACGACGCGACCGGCCCCGAGATTGAGGTGCCCTACTTCGGAATTCCCCATCTGCCCCTCGGGAAGGCCTACCGCTTCGCCGGCCGCCCGCAAGGTCGTAAAGGGAAACTCTATCCCGTAACGGTTGAGGTTTGGTGTGTTCGCCGCCGCGATGGCATTTCCGACCTTGTCGGGATTTACCCCCCACCCATCAAGAATACACAGCACAACCGGTTTCGGCCGCTTTGTCTCCACGTCTTTGTGCCTTTCGTTATGTATGGTACTCAAAAAGTTAGTTCTACCTTTATTTACGGGCGTTTTTTACGATACCGGCAAAGCTCTCTGCTTCAAGGCTTGCACCGCCGACCAGAGCCCCGTTGATATCCGATTCGGCCATGAAGTCGGCGATATTGCCGGCTTTGACGCTTCCGCCGTAAAGAATCGGGATGTCCTTAGCAACATCCGCTCCAAACCTGGCTGCCAAAACCGCACGAATGTGTCTGATGACATCGTTGGCGTCCTCGGGAAGGGCTGTTTTGCCTGTTCCAATAGCCCAAATCGGCTCGTACGCAACGATAAAGCTCTTCATGTCCCCGGCGTTCAGCCCCTCGGTGCCCCCAAGAATCTGGGACTCGATGAAGGAGTTAGTCTCGCCTGCTTCCCTCTGCGCGAGCGACTCGCCGCAACACATAATCGGCGTGATATCATGCCTGAGCGCGGCTTTTACCTTTTTATTTACCGACTCGTCGGTCTCACCGAAATACATACGCCTCTCCGAGTGACCGAGAATCACATAATCACACTCCAGATCCTTAAGCATCAGCGGAGACACCTCTCCGGTATAAGCGCCTTCGTCCTCCCAGAACATATTCTGAGCGCCCAGTTTCATGGCCGGTTTGTCCTGTCCGAAAACGGTATAGATGCTTTTAAGATCCGTAAACGGTGGGCAGACGATAACCCCAACGCCATTGTATCCCCTATCATCCTGCGGAAGGTCGTCCAGCTGATCCTCGAGATCCTGGACCAAAAACACCGCTTCCTTGGCCGTTTTATACATCTTCCAGTTCCCCGCGATTATCCTGCGTTTATCCCCCATTTAGCCCTCCTTAAATAAGCTTAAATTATATGATTATATAGACCCAATCGCTAATCGCTGCTCTTAAGGGTCTTTCTTATCAAGCAACGCTTCGACGCCGGGGAGCTTTTTGCCTTCGATAAGCTCGAGAGAGGCTCCGCCGCCGGTTGAGATGAACGAGACCCGGTCTTCGAGGTGAAATTTCTTAAGCGCGGCTATAGAATCGCCGCCGCCCACTATGCTGGTAGCGCCGGATTGCGCGATTGACAGGGCGACCTCTTCGGTCCCCCGCGAGAACTGGTCGATCTCAAAGACGCCCATCGGCCCATTCCAGAATATCGTCTGGGAGCTGTTAATAACGCCCTGGTAGACCGCGATCGTATCGGGACCGATATCGAGGCCCATCCAGCCGTCGGGGATTGAATCGATCGGAACGACCCGCGCCTCGGCATCAGGGCTGATCTCCTGCGCGATCACAACATCGGCCGGCAGGTACAGCGACATATCCTTGGTCTCGGCCTTTTTGATCGTCTCGCGACAATAATCGATCTTATCTTCCTCGAGCAACGACTTGCCGATATTGTAGCCCTGCGCTTTTAAGAAGGTAAAACACATGCCCCCGCCGATCAACAACCCGTCGACGATATCGAGAAGCGCATCGATGACGCCGATTTTATCCGATACCTTGCTTCCTCCAAGGATCGCAATAAACGGCCTCTTTGGATTTGCAAGGGTCGATGTCAGCGTATCTATCTCTTTTTCCAGAAGGAACCCGGCGACCGCGGGCAAATACCGGGCAACGCCGGCAACCGATGCATGCGCCCGGTGAGAAGCCCCAAAAGCATCGTTCACATAGATATCTGCAAGGCTCGCCAGCTCTTTTGCAAACTCCGGGTCGTTCTTTTTCTCGCGCTCGTCAAACCGCAGGTTTTCCAGGAGCAATACATCGCCGGGCTTCATCTTGTCCACGGCCTCTTTGACCTGAGGGCCTACGACCTCGTCGGCCTTTTCGACGTCTTTGTCAAGCAGGTCTGCAAGCTCCTGTGCAACCGGATCGAGCATATACTTATCCTCCGGGCCCTTCGGCCTTCCCAGGTGACTCATCAGGATGACTTTTGCGCCCTGGGTGACCAGGTACTCTATTGTCGGTAGCGCGGCCCTGATCCTGCTGTCATCGGTTACCGCCCCATTGTTGATGGGGACGTTAAAATCAACACGAACGAGCACCCGCTTACCGGAAACATCAATGTCCCGCACGTTTTTTTTATCCAAAGCTCTCCCCCTCAGTGTTACCGGTTATTAGACATGCCAATAGCAGATGGCGACCGGCATGGCTTAACGATGCCGGTCGGCACCTGCTATCTCAATTTCGCTGATAACTGCTTTTATTCAGAGATGATCTTAACGAGATCGACGAGCCTGTTTGAGTAACCCCACTCGTTATCGTACCAGGACAGAACCTTGGCGATCTTACCGGAGGCCATGGTCGACAAGCCATCAAAGATTGACGACCTCGGGTCACCGACGATATCGATGGATACGATCGGGTCCTCGGTGTAAGCCAGGATGTCCATCATCTTCTCCGACTCGGCGGCCTCGGCCATCGCATTGTTGATGTCGTCGACCGATGCTTCTTTTGAAAGCTCGACGGTAAGGTCGACAAGCGAGCCGTCCGGAACCGGTACTCTAAGGGCCATACCGTCCATCTTGCCTACTAAATCGGGGATGACAAGGCCGATAGCTCTTGCAGCACCGGTTGATGTCGGGATAATCGACGTCGCCGCCGACCTTGCTCTTCTCAGGTCTTTATGCGGCATATCAAGCAGGGCCTGATCGTTAGTGTACGCGTGAACGGTCGTCATGAAGCCCTTCTCGATCCCAAAGTTATCAAGCAAGACTTTTGCGACCGGTCCGAGACAATTGGTCGTACACGAAGCGTTCGAGATGATCTTGTGATCTTTGCTCAACTTCTCGTCGTTTACACCAATGACAACGGTAATATCCTCACCTTTTGCAGGTGCAGAAATAATGACTTTCTTGGCGCCCGCAGCCAGGTGCTTCTTTGCATCATCAGCTTTTGTGAAATGACCGGTGGACTCGATAACGATGTCCACGCCCATCTCGCCCCACGGAAGATTTGCGGGGTCTCTCTCGGCTGTTACTCTTAGCTCTTTACCGTCGACTTCAATACCGTTTTCGGTTGGCTCAACATCCGCCTCAAAAATCCCAAACGTCGAGTCGTACTGGAGCAGATGTGCAAGGGTCTTGGCATCAGTTAGGTCGTTTACTGCGACTATTTCGATATCAGGATCATCGAATGCTGCTCTAAATACGTTCCTACCTATTCTCCCGAACCCGTTGATGCCTACTTTAACTGCCATACGTTTTACTCCTCCTCTTTCCCATAAGTTGTCATAACTTTTCCCTATCGGGATGAGCGCGAAACCTTAATAAGGCTTTTTGCCAACTGGGACATGCGCCTGGCCCGATGATACACAGCTGATTTGCTAAGGGGTGGGTCAAACAGCTCCCCTAGCTCTTTTAGGCTAACATATGGATATTCGACACGTACCCTCGCGAACTCCTGCAAACTATTTGGTAAATTTTTCAGCCCAAGCTTAGAGTCGACGATTTTTATGTCTTCGATTTGGTCCGCTGCGGCGTTGACGACCTTATTCAAGTTTGCCGTATCGCAGTTGACCAGGCGGTTCACCTGCGCCCGCATCTCTTTTATAATACGCTCGTCTTCCCACTGCAAAAGGGCGTTGTAGGCGCCGATGAGCGCTAAATACTGCAAGATCTCTTCACTGTCTTTTATGTAAACCGCATAATTATGAACCGCAGAATTTTTCTTGCGGGCGCTGATCTTAGCGTTGAGCCCGACGCGGCGCACCAGATCGCGCAAATCCTCGGCAAACTCAGCGTTGTCGGTCGTCAATTCAAAATGATAATCGCCTTTCGGGTTACTGACAAAGCCGCCGCCCAGGAACGCCCCGCGAAGGTACGCCACCGCACAGCAGTCCTTTTTAACGATCCTCTGCAGGATTCCCGGCGCCATGACCATGTGGTCGTCCAGGATACCGAGTTCATTTAAGACCTGGCCGATCGCGGGCTGATCCGGGATGTGGATGAGGTAGTTGTTTACTTTATGAAGAACGCTTCTTCGAACGATGGATTCGACTTTAAGAGGAAACGTATCGGTTAAGTATTTATAGAGAAGACGCGCGACCGCCGCGTTCTCGGTCGAGACATCGAGGGCAAAGCGCTCGTTGCCGAGGATATGGAGGCTTCCGTCCATGTGGATGATCGCCGAAGCCTCCGCCCGCTGGCAGCACTCACGTTTCGGCTGCAGCTTGGCAAGCTCGCTCTTAACTTCCGTCGAAAATGACAAAGCTTATAAGTTCTCCTTTCAAACAAGCTCTCTTAGTACCGCCGCCAGCTTATCGACATCGTGGCAGGATGACTTGGCTTCGTCGAGAACGTCGGCGAGAACCACGTTGAGGCCGAGTGCCTGGATGCTTTCGGCTATGATGGATACCGGGTAACGCCTATCCTCGGCGTAGCTCATGAGCTTGTCGTCGGGTATCGGGTGATTATTTACTATAACCACATCGACCCAGCTGGGCGATCCATGGTTGATGATCGCGCTGACGTGATCGCACGCGGTAAACAAATCCGTTTCTCCCGGTTGCGTCATGACGTTGCACACATATATCTTAATAGCTTTAGACTCCGCCATGGCTTGGCCGATCTGCGGCACGATGAGATTCGGGAGAATGCTTGTAAACACACTTCCCGGACCGATCACCACCTGGTCGGCTTCGAGAATCGCCTCAACGGCGGCCGGGTATGCCGCGACATCGGGAGGGTCGAGGTAGATCTCTTTCAACGGCCTGGTGGTCTGGGCGATTTTCACTTGCCCGGTGATGGGTTCACCGCTAAACGTGTCCGCCCGCAGAATCACATTGCCGATCGTCGATGGCAGCACACGCCCCTCGACTGATAAAAGCTCGGAGGCTATGCGAACGCCCTCGTCGAAGCTTCCGGAAAGGTCGGTAAGCGCGGCTATGATAAGATTGCCGAGGTTGTGCCCCGCGATACCGTCGCCCTGTTGGAAACGGTAGGTAAAAAGATCGGCCATCCCTTTGTCGCCGGCCAGGGCCACAAGACAGTTTCGTATATCTCCCGGCGGAAGTATCCCGATATCCCTGCGCAGCCGCCCCGAGCTTCCGCCGTCATCGGCCACGCTTACGATCGCGGTCACGTCATCCGTATACCGCCTCAGGCTCCTAAGCGCTACCGGCAGCCCGGTACCCCCACCTATTGCAACCGACTTTATACCAGACATATGTACCGCCTTTATTTCTTACCGTCCGTACCGGTCTTGCCGCCTTTATTGCCCTTTGTCTCCCATATCCGCCCCATGTCCCTGTGCCTGCATACGACGTTATATTCTTTTTCTTGCAAGAAACTCGCTACTTCGTTTGCAATCGCAACCGAGCGATGGGTACCGCCGGTACAGCCTATGGCTACCGTAAAATGAGTTTTTCCCTCGGAAACGTAGCGTGGGAGAAGAAAGGCCAGCAGCCCCTTGAATTTCCGCAAGAACATTTTACTCTCGGATCTGTTCAGGACGAACTCGCACACTTTCTCGTTCGTCCCGTCGAAATGCTTAAGCGACTCGATATAGTGCGGATTCGGCAAGAATCGCACATCCATGACAAGGTCTGCATCCAAAGGCATCCCGTACTTGTACCCGAACGACATCACGGTTATCATAATGCCCTTCTTCTGCTTATCCTTTTGTAGAATCGCAGTTCTGATCTTGTCTTTAAGCTCGAAGGTGGCGAGGTTGCTCGTATCGAATATCAGGTCGGCCTCCCCGCGCAGCTGCTCCATGATATGGCGCTCCTGGTGGATACCGTCCGTTATCGCGCCTTCCTCAGAAAGCGGATGCCGGCGCCGTGTCTCTTTAAACCGCTTCACCAGGGCCTCGTCGGAGGCCTCGAGGTAGAGTATCTGATATTTTATCCCGAGAAGTTTTAGTTTTTGCAGCTCTTCAAAGAGCGTGTCGAAAAACTCGCGACCCCTCACGTCGCACACCACAGCGACCTGCCGCACCTTACTTCCCGGAAGGGTGCAGAGTTCCGCCATTTTTGGAATCAACGAAGGCGGCAGGTTATCGATACAGAAGAAGCCCATGTCTTCGAAACACTTGATAGCCTCTGATTTCCCCGCTCCCGAGAGACCTGTGATAATCGCAAATTCAATATTCTGATTCAATTAACCATGCTCCTCTGTGGTCCCTTGTAATTTCTGCTCTTTCTTTCTTCTTATTCTAGAACATTTCGGAACCATTTTATGCTAAATTGAGATATTTTTCTTAACCTTCCGGCAGTATCCCTTCAAGCGCCAGAAGACGCTCTTTCCACCCGCGCTTACCGCTCCAGCCACCGATACTACCATCGCTCTTTAACACCCTATGGCACGGCACCACGATGGGAACAGGATTTTTTGCCATCGCATTGCCCACGGCCCGCGCCGCCTTTGGCCGCCCGCAGCGCAACGCCAATTCTTTGTATGTTAATGTCTCACCGTATGATACAGACTTTAGAGTATCGTATATCTTACGCTCAAACTCTGTTGCTTGCCCATAATCCAGCTGGTAGTCGAAGTGTACGTTCTCTCCATTAAAGTATCTACCTATAGTTGAGCTTAACTCTAATCCGAGGGTCTCGTCATATTTTAGCCGGTCATACCGCCTGGCGATTTCTTCTTCCAGCAAGTGTTCGCTCTCCTGCGGGAAGATGATGCCTGCAAGACCGATTCCACTAAAAACCGCCGCCCCCACACCCCATTGGGTCGTATAAGTAGTAAATCCTAGTAATTCTGATCTCGTCATTTAGCCCTCCACACTAAAAACCCTGCTCAATCTACTTTCTAGTCTCTAGTATTGGGTCCCATTTGCGACCCAATACTGTGAAAATGGCGATAAACCCGCTCGGCGATAACGCTTGGCAAACCGGGAACGCTGTTTAGCGCCTCAAGGCTCGCATCCGCGATTTCGCCTGGAGAGCCGAAGTGTTTGAGCAAAAGCTTCTTCCTCGCTCCGCCCACCCCCGGGATTTTATCTAAAGTCGACTCGATCATTGCCTTACCCCGTAAACTCCTGTGATATGTGATGGCAAAGCGGTGCGCCTCGTCGCGTATCCGCTGCATGAGCTTTAAAGCATCGCTGCCGCGGTCGAGCCGTACCGGGTCGGAACAGCCCGGCACGAATATCTCCTCTTCGCGCTTCGCAAGCCCGACGATCGGCACATCTTCGTACCCGACCTCTCGCATCGCTAAAAGAGCGGCTGAGAGCTGAGGTTTTCCTCCATCTACGATAACGAGATCCGGCTCATCTGAAAACGACGGGTCGAACTTGGCATCCGCATGCGTAAACCTGCGATGTATCACCTCGTGCATCATCGCGTAGTCGTTGATGCTGACGTCGTACTGTATCTTGAACTTCCTGTAATCATCCTTTGCCGGGCGGCCCTGCTTGAAGACAACCATCGAGCCCACAGAGTTGCTGCCCTGGATGGTCGATATATCGAAGCATTCTATACGCCCGGGCGGCCCGGATAAACCGAGCGCCTTGGCCAGAGACCCCAGAACGCGGCTCGAATTCTCTTTCTCCCATGAGTGTTTGACGACCGACATAGTGAGCGCATACTGGGCGTTTGCCGACGCCATATCGATAAGGTCGCGCTTATCGCCCCGCTGGGGGATTTTAAGCGAAACGTTAGTTCCCCGCTGCTGACTTAGTAATTCCTCGATAATATGGGCATCCTCAAGCTCGAGCGGCACAAGCACCTGAGGCGGGACCGACGTGGAATTGATGTAGTTTTGCTTGATAAACGCGCTTAACACATCCTCATCCGACTCTCCCCTGTCGAGGATAAAGTTCTTGCTGCCGATGAGCTTGCCGTCGCGCACGATCGAGAGGTTGATACATCCAAGCGAGCCGTCGAAGCTTAAGCCCACGATGTCGAAGTCTTCTCCCGTCTCGGAGACGATCTTCTGCTTTTGCAGGACGATGCGTGCGGCATCCAGGCGATCGCGGATACGCGCCGCCTGCTCGAACTCGAGACCTGCCGCCGCCTGGCTCATCTCGGCCTCAAGCTGGTCGATTACCGGCTCGGGATGTCCCTCCAGGAACAACTCGATCTTTTCCATCATCGCACGGTACGCTTCTTTAGAGACCGCGTCGATACACGGCCCGAGACAGCGTTTTATATGATGGTTGAGGCACGGCGAGCCGGTCGATTTGCCCGGCTTGGCGCGCTTGCACGTTCTGAATGGGAATATCCTGCGCAGCGTATCGAATGTTTCGCGCACCGCCGCCACGCTGGTGTACGGCCCGTAATACTTGGTGCCGCGCCGGTGATGCTCCCTGGTTATCAATATCCTTGGAAAGGCATCCTGCCAGGTAATGGCGATATATGGATAGCTCTTATCGTCCCGGTAGGATACGTTGAACGCCGGGCGGTACTTCTTGATAAGGTTGCACTCGAGCACCAGCGCCTCGAGTTCGCTGCCGGTTACATAAAACTCGAAATCAACGATGCGCTCGACGAGCGCCCTGGTCTTCGGTGCGTGGTCGCCGCCCTGGAAGTACGATCGCATCCTGTTGCGCAAAGATTTGGCCTTACCGACATAGATAACCCTGCCGTCGGCATCCCGGTATATATAGACGCCGGGGTCGGTGGGCACGCTTTTTAGTTGTTCGATTAGTCTCGATCTATAGTTCATAGTAGTTCTTTATCTATTACTCGTTATATTCATTGCACTTATCGCCACGATAATTCCACGTTCGATGACGCTACGGTTTGCTTGCCATAATGGTTATCATGCCGTTCTTATTCTCACACAAGTCAACGGTAAACCCCGTGCTTGTAAGCCCCGCTACCAGCCAGTTAGTCGATATGCGAAGCTTCCGGTAAAAGCTTTTACTCAAACTCCAAAGCCCCTCATCGTTTACACGATTGCTCGTATCGTTCTTCGTATGATTCCTGGTATAGATCAAATCATATACTTTTACATGCTTTTGCTCGTATTCGAGAAAGCAGGTAAACACCGTATTTTCATCGCTTCTCACAGGGATAAACCGGTCGAGATCCTCCAGTTCAAGCGTGAGATCTCGAAAACTCAGCAGGAATCTGCCGCCGGGCTCCAGCGCATGATACACCTTTTTGCACATCGATCCGACCTTGCGAAACGAGTCCAGGTGCGTGAGCGTGTCGCCCATGCATACGAAGAGTTCTACGCCGCCGGGGCTATGCTTCTCGAAATTCAGCATATCGCCGCGTACGGCTTCGATCACCATATCCTCGTTACCGTACTGCTTCATGTTGTCTTTAAGCTCGTCCAACAGCTTCCGACTGAGATCGATGGCCGTAACCCTAAACCCAAGCCGCGCAAGGGCTATCGACTGAAAGCCGGACCCCGCACCTAAATCAACCGCGACCCCCGAACCGCCGGGAGCAATCCCCTGGGAGGCAAAGAACTCGTAGTTGACGGCGATATTCTTATCGACATCGCCGAAAAGCCACGAGTAATACGGCGCCAGGTGCTTATCGTAATGCTCAGAAGTCTTTGCCATTATTCATCTCCTTGCTGATCCAGGCATCTCTCTAAGTCTCTATCTAAATTTCTGTCTAAGCCTTTAAGTATCGAGCGCTCCCGTAAATGTCCGATGATCTCGCCGAAATGCTCGTACGCAATACAATCAATACCGTTATTCCTGCAGTACTCGAGCAGGCTGTCCTTGGCAAACACCAGGTCGGCGTGCTCGGCGGCACAGCGGTCCGAAAGGCCGTTGCCGATGTAGATCACGTAGCCGGCGCCCTCGCGTTGCGCGTCCATGACCGCTTTCTTGCAGTTGGCGCACTGGATACACTCCGCGTGCTGGTTATTAAACCCGAGAACCAGCTTGCCGTTAACAAACGACAGGTGATTTGCATGATACGTGAGATCGGAGAGGCCGTGACGACCCATCACCCGTTCGATAAAATAATCGAACCCATCGCTTACCAGATAAACCGGCACGTCGGAAGCGCGGGTTTGCTCTATAAACTCGGCGAAAAAGGAGTCGATCTCGACCGTATCAACGAAGTCGCTGATATCGGCCTCGTCCGCTTCGACAAGCTCCCAGCACTTCCGGTAAAGCTCGACCATCGAGATGCGGCCGTCGTGCCATTCCCGGTCGATCTCGGTCCACTTCTCCCCCAGCCATATGGTAAAGATGGCATCTGATACGTCCTGCTTGCTGATAGTGCCGTCGAAGTCACATAAGATAACCGGCGCCGCTATAGTACCACGCGTATCGCTCATATCGCTTTTATAGTTCTTATGCGTATCGCTCTTGGTTGTGAGAAGGCCGGCGAGTGTTGTACCTGCAAGCTGCGTGCGGATGAGGCGCTGCGTCGTTTCCCAGACGGGCTTGAGTTCACAGCCGGCGGCGGTGCACGAGGCGCCTTCCTTGAGGCAGTCGCTGATCGCGACCGGTCCCTCAACCGCCTCGACCAGCTCAAGCAGGTTGATCGCCTCCGCCGGTCGCGCCAGGGTGTAGCCGCCTCCCTGACCGCGCCGCGAGGTTACAATCCCCGCTTTAGAAAGACCCTGCAAGGCCTTGGCCACAAATGCGACCGAGAGCCCGTGCGATGCCGCAATCTCGCCTATATCGCACATCCCGCCTTTTTTTGCGAGGTACAGCGCACTTAAAATTGCATATTCCGATCTCTTGGTAACCTGCATAATCCTCCCGTAAAAGGCCGGCCGGCTATGCCGGGGGTCGATAATTTCGGACAATTTTTGTCTTGTTTTAAAGGTATAACTCCTTGAAGCGTATGTCAATCTCAGACCAGGAACTATGCACTTCCCCGTCCGGTGCATCCCCTGTAAGCAAGAGGTATCCAGGCAAACCTTTACAGTGGTAATAGTTGGACTGTAAGTCATTGCCAATTGAGCATACTGATGATAGTATAAAGCCATAACTATTACACATTATAAACAACAAATGAGACCGCCTTTTCTGCGGACAATAGCACGGGATGCACACCTAGCTCAAATCAACTCTGCCCCCAGCAGGGTTTTTTTTATTGGTTGGATGAGCCGGGGCTTTAAAGAGGAGGATGTATGAGGGGATTTCGGATAAATAAACCGCGTAAACATACCACCCTCGCGCTTGGGATAGTGCTGGTGGGCCTGCTGGTTTCTATGGTATTGGCACAATCGTCGTTTGCGGCCGTAAACTGGCAGTGGCAGATCGTAGAAAGTACAACAGGAGACGTGGGCCAGCATTCATCGATCGCCCTCGACTCCTCGGGAAGCCCACAGATCAGCTACTATGATGCCACCAATACCGGCCTGAGGTATGCATTTAAAGACTCCTTGGGCTTCTGGCAAAGCGAACCCGTAGAGCCGGGCTCCGGTGACAATATCGGCAGATATTCCTCATTAGCCTTGTCCCCTACCGGTAAACCCTGCATAAGCTATTACGATGATACCAACGATGACCTGAGATACGCCTATAAAGATGCTACGGGGTGGCAAACAGGACCACCCGTAGATGCCGATAACGACGTCGGCTCATACTCATCGCTGGCCGTTGACGCTTCGGGGAGACCTCACATCAGCTACTACGACGCCACTAATGGTGATCTCAGATATGCTTATAAGGATAGTGAAGGTGCCTGGTATATCAAGGCTGTAGACAGCCCGGATAATGTAGGCATGTACTCGTCCATCGCCGTCGACTCTACAGGAAAACCTCACATCAGCTACTACGATACGACGAACCACAACCTTAAGTATGCGTATAAGGATAGTGACGGCAATTGGCATATAGAGCCGGTCGATAATACCGACGATGAAGGCTTGTATAGCTCGATCGATATCGATAAGAACAACAATCCGCACATCAGTTACCATGACGCCACCAATGGCGATCTTAAATACGCATATAAATCGGGTGCAAATTGGCAAATAACGGCCGTGGACAGAACCGGCAATACGGGACTTTATACGTCCATCGCGGTCGACCCCAACAACAATCCGCATATCAGTTACTATGACGCCACCAACAAGGTACTCAAGTACGCGTACCGCGATTCTAATACTCTCTGGCTTACGGAGACCGCGGATTCCGGCGGTGATAAAGGCCAGTACTCGTCCATTGCCGTCGACGCCAACGGGTCGGCGCACATTAGCTATTACGATGCGGGCACCAGCACCGACCTTAAATATATCTACAAAGACGCCCCCCTGGTGGTCGCCAGCGACCCGACCAACAACGCCACCTCTATTGGGTTGAATAGAACCATCACCGTTACCTTTAGCGAAAATCTGGAGCCCGGTACCTTACTAACCGGGATTACGCTTAAAGATTCTAGTAATAACATCTTGACAACCGTAAATAACGCCAGCGGCAAGACACTTACCATCGACCCGGTCAATGACTTTAGCTATAACAAAAGCTATACGGTCACTATCGATGCGGGCTCGGTAAAAGACGCCTCAGGCAATCCGCTGGCCGCCAAATATACCTTTGGATTTATGGCGCAGCCGGATGTGCCGCCTGTGATAACCAGCACCGACCCGTCCAATGGCGCTACCGGTGTTCCGGTAGATCAAAACATAAATGTGTACTTCAGCGAGGATATCAAGGCCGGTTCCAACTTCAGCGGGATAACGCTTAAGGATACAACCGGCACGGCAATACCCGCATCGGTCACCATAGTGAACGGTATCGTGGATGGTGCGTATAAAAATATCCTGGTTATTAATCCGACAAAAAATCTGGGAAACGGGACAAAATATAGGGTAAACATTCCGGGTGGACCGACGGGCGCCATTAAGGATACGACAAACAATCCGCTTGTGACCACCTCTACGTTTGACTTTACTACAAACGGGAACGCACCGCCGGTTATCCAAAGCACCGATCCGGGCAGCAACACGTCCGGTGTTTCGGTAAGTAAAACCATTACGGTTACCTTTAATGAGGCCATCCAGTCAGGTAGCGCGTACTCAAACATCGCGGTGAAGAAC
>NZ_JBTSLF010000002.1:0-49968 GCF_054640775.1 Candidatus Aquicultor sp.
AAGAGCGCCCTAGCATTGAGTTCTCGGGCGATTTGGAATGCGGCCGCATTAATGAACCGGCCTTCGTTCACATCGGCTCCGTTCTCAAGCAGCATGACGTCTTTATCCTGGGACAACTTGTCGAATGCCTTCTTAATGACATGGATGCTGTCGAGTTCCTCGCCTTTGAGATGGGCGTGCATGAACTTGCGGGTCAAGGAGATCGGAGAGACATCCTCTAGGTTTTCCTCGATGCCCAGGCGCTTGAGAATATAGTATGCGTCAAGGTCGACTGTTTTATCATTAACTATCCCCGGAAGTGTGCCGACCGGTTTCATATAGCCGAGTTTGAAGCCCCTCTCCAGTAACTCTAAGCCGAGGCTTAGGCACAAACCTGTTTTTCCTGAATACGCCTCGGTAGAAACAATATATAGGACCGCCATCCCTCTCTCACTCTCCTATCGTAATTCTAACATCAGCGGCGATACCGCCCTGACCTTTATTAAGAACCATAAACGGATTGATATCCATCTCGATGATTTGCGGAAAATCGGTGACGAGCTGCGATATTTTCAGGATCGTCGTGACGATTGCATCGATATCGGCGCTCGGCTGCCCTCTCACACCCCGTAGTAAGGCATAGGCGTGTATTTCCTGCACCATCTTCCTGGCATCTTGCTCGGATATAGGGGCGATTCTAAACGACACGTCTTTTAGGACTTCAACGTAAATGCCACCGAGCCCGAACAAAATCAGGTGGCCGAACTGGGGGTCTCTATTCACACCGATAATGGTTTCCCTGGCCCCAAATATCATCTCCTGGACGCTTACGCCCCAGATATTGGCCTGCGGCATAAACCGCGCTACGTTCGTGATGATTTGGTTATATGCGTTTTCCAGGTCGGTTTCGTTCTTTATGGCGACCGCAATACCGCCAACATCGCTTTTATGCAGGATATCCGGTGAGGCTATCTTTAAGACGAGCGGGAACCCCAGGTGTTTGCTTACCCGGATGGCCTCGTCCACGTCGTGTGCGAGGACAGAGCGCGCGATAGGTATCCCATAGGCGTTCGCCACCTGGGATGCCTGGATATCGGGCAGGTCGCGCCTGCCATGCTGCTTCGCATCTTCGAAAATATCCTTGACGATGGTCTTGCGCGCCTTGAACACCTCATACGTTTGCGGGGGCCGGTTGAGGTACTCTATATAATGAAGCACCGCGGCCAGGGTTGCCACGGCTCTTTCAGGATAGTAATAATTGGGAATTTTGTTCTCGGTTAATATCTTAACACCCGATGCGACATCGGCCCGCCCCATAAAACAGGCGTAGACCAATTTCTCGGGAAAAGCACGCGAGACTTCGACGATTGTCCGCGCGGTCTCGTCGATATCGGTCATGGCCTGCGGGGTAAGAATGACGATCATAGCGTTTACATTTGCATCATTGAGCGCTATCTCCATTGCCGCCCGGTATCTGTCGGGCTTTGCGTCGCCAAGTACGTCAACCGGGTTATATACACCCGCTGCGGGAGGCAATACCGCCCGGAACGCCTCGACCGTTTCGCGCTCGAACGAAGCCAGCGGCACGCCGTGCTCTTCGCACGCGTCCGTAGCCATAATGCCCGGCCCGCCCGCGTTGGTTAGAATCGCCACGCTTCTGCCTAATGGAAGGGGTTGATAGGCAAACCCTACCGCGTAGTCGAAAAGGTCTTCGACGGAATCGGCCCGGATTACGCCGCTCTGTTGGAATGCGCTGTTAAACGCCTGGTTGGAACCGGCAAGCGTTCCTGTATGCGAAGAAACCGCCCGCGCACCCGCATCGGTGACGCCTGATTTTATTGCGATAATCGGCTTTTTTCTTGAAACGAGGGATGCCGTGTTTATAAATTCGCGGCCTTTGTTGATTCCTTCCATATAGGCGCAGATGACCTTGGTCTGGTCGTCGTCCTTGAGGGCCTGAAGAAGGTCGATTTCGCTGATATCCGCCTTGTTCCCGAGGCTTACGACCTTAGAGAAGCCGATTCGCTCGGCCTTGGCCCAATCCAGGATCGCGGTCAGAAGCGCCCCGGATTGCGATATCATCGCGATATCGCCGGTAATCGGGTTTTCCTTAGCAAATGTTGCATTAAGGCCGCAGCCGGTATTTGAGGCGCCGAGGCAATTGGGGCCCAAAACGCGCATGCCGTACCGGCCGGCGATATCCACTACCTGGTGCTCGAGGCGGGCGCCCTCGATGCCGGTCTCTTTAAACCCTGCCGAAATAATAACCGCCACCTTGACTCCCTTTTCGCCCGACTCCTCCAAAACCTGGGGGACCAGACGTGCCGGAACCACGATGACGGCTAACTCAACGGGATACGGGATATCCTTTATGGATGGATAAACTTTTTCGCCGTGAATTTCCTCTGCTTTAGGATTCACGGCGAAATACTTACCTTTAAAGTCCGCTGCTCGTATGTTGTCGAATATTTCGTGGCCGACGCTTCCCTCGTCACGTCCTACTCCGACAACTGCTACTCCCTTTGGGCAAAACAACATATCCAGCATGTAAACCACCTATCGAGGGTTGTTACCTTGAATATCGTGTGTGTCTTGCATCTAACATATCGTTGCTCTATGTGTTTATGTGAGCTGTTAAGCTTTTACTACTCTACCTCAAGAATCTGCTTGCGGTTATAATACCCGCATGACGAGCATACACGATGCGGCAGTTTCTGCTCGTGGCACTGAGGACACTCCACCAAGGCCGGACCGGAAATCGCTTTCCAGTGAGCGCGACGTGAGTCTCTTCTTGCTTTTGAGGTTCTTCTTTTGGGTACTGCCATCTTTAGCACCTCCCCGGAACATCTTCAAACTTAGATTACGCGGTTTTTACCCATAACAAACTAAAATGCTACACCAAAACTAAAAGCCTGCCAAGACGCAGGCTTGGATAGGCTTAAACAACAGCATTTATTGTACATGGGAGCGGTTCTTATGTCCAGCCCAAAAAGCTGTGGAAGCCAGGAGTCAGGAGTCAGGAGCCAGAAGAAGATCAGGTTCAGTTACTTACCTATCGAGAACTTATCGATACATTTATCTTTTGAGTCGAATACCTGCACGCTTACCTTGCCTCCGGAAACATCAATGACCGAGTAGGCATAGACCGCCTTCGGGGACACGTCCACACCGGTCTTACTCTTGTATGTCGAAGTAACCGGCGCCCCGACGGAGCCGTTCGTTACCTGGTATATCCTTCGTTTAAAGCTAAACCTCGTACCTTTTATCGTCTCGTTCATGGCCGAGTCGATGTGCCTGCGCGTGTAGTTATGTTCGTGGCCTACGAATACGAGCGTTGCACCGCGTGTATCGAAAATCGTCCACAGCTTGTCCCGCGAAAGCTTGTTGCCATCGAGCGACGACCCGTAGTGGGACCCCGTGGGATAGGCCGGTTCGTGGAAGAAGACAAAGTGCAGTTTCTTTGCGCTGTTTTTCAACGCCCTATCGAGCCAATTGCGCTGGGCGTATGTCACCTCATGCGAGCGGTTTGAGTTAAGGACGAAGAAATCGGCGTTGCCGTAAGCTATCCGGTAGACCGTTCGCCCGTAGCCGGCGACCGTTTCGTTCGGCAGATACGAAAACGCTTTCGAGAAAACCGATTCGTTACTCTCATGGTTGCCGAATGCCGGATAGATGGTTTTGAGCGGATAGTAATCGTCCATAATGCTTTTCCAGAAAACCAGCTGCCGGGTTACCATGGGGCCGCCGCCTACCATATCGCCCGCGAAAAAGATGAATTTAGGCTGCGGCGACAGCTTTTTCACCTTACCCATAATCGTTCGCAATGCCGACTCGTTCACACCCCTGGTCGAGCCCCTGCTGTCCGCCATCACAACGAAGCGGAACGGTGTACTTTGAGTTGATTCCCGGGATCGAAATGCCGCCGCGCGGGCCGTTGTGCTTGAAACAGCCCGCGATTCTTTCTTGGATATAAGAAGCGCTGTGGCAGCGATGCTTAATGCAGCGATCAGGCATAATATAAGTATGACTAAGATGATGCGGCTTCGGTTTGGTATTGACGGCATACGACCATCATATATCCTTTTGGAGGCTAATTAAAGACTATGATGCCGGAGTGTCGAGCCATAGATTAACGGGAGAGTTTCCGGACAGTACCCGAGCCGGATATACTTTGGCTCACGGAGGGATTCCCGATATAGGATACGTCGCCGCTTCCGCTGATGCTGACATTTAGCCGGGTGCTGACCTTAACGGTGCAGCTACCCGAGCCGTTGATGCTGACCCTGCACTCTTTGCTGGCAAGGTCCGCCGCCGAATATATGCCCGACCCGCTGATGTCTACTTCCTGGCGGTCGACCGTACCCGACATGTTGAACTTGGTCGACCCCGACGACCTTGAGGTAAGCTCGTTTGCCTCGATGTTCATGGCCACATCGCTTGACCCGCTCGTCGAAAGATCCATCGTATCCGTCTTTATCGTAGCCTCTTTGATATTAGCAGCACCCGATAGGTCGATGCCGTTGAGGTCCCTTACCGTAAGAAAAAAGTTTATCGGTTTGCTTGGCATCAGGTCGACCGGAAACCCGGAGCTCCTAAAACCGATATCCAACTGCCCGTTATTAACACCGGTTGTGATTATAGGAAGGATGTTATCCTCGGCTTCGATTTTAAGGGATTCCTCGTCGCCCTGCTTGATAATGAGGTTGCCCATCCCGGCAAGCGAAATTTTATTAAAGTTGCGCACGTCCCTGGTCTCTGTTTTGACGTTACCCGAGCCAACGACTACGCGCCCACATGAAGTTAAAGCTAGAGAGATAGCGACAAGCAGTAAGCTTAAGACGATAAGAACAACAGCTTTATTTGTTTTGGATATATCGATTCTCATAAATTACTTCTTCTCCTGGTCCTCGAGTAGTTTCTTAAGAACTTCGAGCCTGGCGTCGATTTTTACTTCTTCGTGTGGTTTGTGTTTGCCGGTTATGGGTTCGCCGCAGATGGGGCAGATTCCCTCGCAGGCTTCTTTGCACAGGGGTTTCATGGGGATAGCCAGCACAAACTCTTCTTCGGCGGGAGGGCCGAGATCGATTTTACTGTCTTTCATGGTATAGGCTTCCTCTTCGGGGGCCGGCGGTGCGTAGAATATCTCATCTATCGCCCAGTCGACCGGAAAGCCGAACTCATTGAGGCAACGGCTGCATATAAGCTTAAGCGCCGATTTTATATGGCCCTTGATACGAATGCCCGAGCCGGTGTTCTGCGCTTTTATATCGAATTTTACAGGCTCGGTGAATTCGATATTTGTTGGTTCTGTCTTAATAGCAGAGAACTTCTCCTCGAACGAGAATTCCTCTTCGGCCCCTATATGGTCGATGATATCTCTTACGTCTATAACCGCTTTATTCATCTTCTCAACCTCAACTTAGAATCTCTCTTTTATTCGCCTATTACCTAATACCTTGATTAGGCAATAACTCGTCTATAATAGTCTATAATACCCGTTTTATGAAAAACAGAAGCTGCGAAACGGATCGGTATAGCTGGCCGCATATAAAAAGTTCTTGTGATGATTACCACAAGAACTTTACCTGTTTAGTAATGTAATGATCAGTTGCAAAAAAATATAAAAATAATAATAGCTGTACATATGAGTGAATTAACGCTCGAGACGTCCCTGCAGCCGGTCGCGGCCACGCTGTACGGCGGTTAGGAGCTTTCCGAGGTTTACCTCAAGGTTCGCAAGCATCTCATCGGCGTAATCCTCGGCACCGAGGCGAATCTCACGCTCTCGTGCCTGCGCCGCTTCGATTAACTCGGCCGCTCTTCGCTCGGCAAGCCTCATTACTTCCTTCTCGGTCGTCATGGCTTCCGCACGTATCATGGCTTCTTCGATGATCCGGTTTCTTTCCTTTTCGGCCTCATCGATCATTTCTTGTCGTTCTTTGACAATCCACCGAGCCTGTTTTAGTTCATCCGGAAGTGCAGCTCTTAGTTCGTCTATTATGTCGTATAATTTCTGCTCCTGTAGCACTACAGACGCGGACAGAGGTACTTTTCGCCCATTTGCGATCACGTCCTCCAACCGGTCAATTAGGCCCATTATATCCATCTATACTATAACCCTCCCCTGGCTAAGCCAGCGCATCGCGCAACAGTTTTTCTACGTTGGGTGGTACAAGTCCATTAATATTGCCCCCGTATCGCGCGATCTCTTTAACGATACTAGAGCTTAGATATGCATATTCTGGACTAGCCATTACAAAGATTGTTTCTACTTCTGGGTCTAACCTTCGGTTTAGCTGGGCCATCTGGAATTCGTGCTCGAAATCAGAGACCGCTCTTAGTCCCCTTATGATAACACGAGCGTCTTGCATTCTTACAAACTCAACCAGTAGGCCGTCAAACGCATCTACCTTGATCTTGTCCGCCCAGCCGATCGCCTCCTTGACCATCTCGACACGCGTCTCGAGAGAAAAAAGCGAGCGCTTATTCGGATTGACGACTATGCCGACGACTACCTCGTCATAAATCTCGGTAGCTCGTTTAATGATATCTATGTGACCGGCAGTTATTGGGTCAAAGCTGCCCGGAACAACTGCTTTTGTCATCGCAAACCTTTCTAATCGTTCTTGCTGTAGAACGTTATGGCCGTGTCCCCGTAGACGCGCGTGGACTCTACACCAAGGCCTTCAACGGCCCTTGGTTCAAGTTTTGCCGAGTGTTCCAAAACAAGCAAGCCATCGGATTGCAACACATGGTGTCCCAGTGCAATTAGGATGGCATCTAAAAAGGATACGCTAATTCTATAAGGAGGGTCAAGAAAAATCAAATCAAACTTAGCGCCATCCTTTGTCAACCTTTTTACCGCTTTGTCGGCATCCGCTTTGACCACAACCGCCGCATCGCCTAGCCCTGTCGCTTCTAAATTCTTTTTGATCAGATGAATCGCTTCGTTGCCGGTATCGATAAAATAGGCCGCTTTCGCACCCCTGCTAAGTGCTTCGATACCAAGCCCGCCCGTTCCTGCAAAAAGGTCTAATACGTTAGCTTCATTGACGCGGCCGCCAATAATATTGAATACGGCCTCTTTCACCCTATCGGATGTAGGCCGTATTGCCTGCCCTTTCGGCGAATGTAATTTTCGTCCCCGTGCAGTGCCTGCGATAACTCTCATAATCCAGAATAAGCCTTTATCAATATATTATGCCTGGAACAGCCAATCCAGGGAATTGCCGAATTTTGCTTTGACTTCGAAGCGCAGCGGCAGATTCGCTTTAGTCGCCAGGGTCGGGTCGGTGTCTACTATGGTGAAGGCTTCTTTGCGGGCGGTGGCCAGGACCTCGATGTCCCGGGTGAGTTTTGCCAGCTTTAAGTCGGGCAGGCCTGATTGGCGCGTGCCGAATATCTGGCCTTCGCCGCGTATTTTTAGGTCTGCCTCGGCGAGCAGAAAGCCGTCGTTTATGGTGCGGATCGCCTCCATCCGTTGCTTCGCTTCATCTGTCGTCATGCTTGCGAAGAGGAGGCAATACGATTTATGCCCGCCCCTGCCTATCCTTCCCCTTAATTGGTGAAGCTGGGCCAGGCCGAATCTATCGGCGTCCTCGACGAGCATCACCGTGGCATTGGGGACATCGATACCGACCTCGATAACGGTTGTCGAGATAAGAATATCCAGTTCTCCGGCGTTGAACAGGCGCATCGCCTCTTCTTTTTCGGCGGATTTGAGCTTGCCGTGTATGAGACCGACACTTAAATCCGGGAAGACCTCGTGTGTGAGGCGGTCCGCCTCCTCCATCACCGCTTTGACTTCTAGCTTATCCGATTCCTCGATGAGCGGGCAGACGATATAGGCCTGCCTGCCTGCGCCGACCTCGCTTCGGATTTTCTCGTAGGCTTTATCCCGGTGGTTATCCTTTAAAAGGATTGTTTTGATATGCTCGCCCACTTTCCTGCCCCCTGGAAGCTCTTTGATGATGGAGACATCGAGGTCGCCGTAGAGGGTCAAGGAGAGCGTACGCGGGATAGGCGTCGCGCTCATTATCAGGATATCCGGGAAGTATCCCTTTTCTTTTAACGTGATGCGCTGCTGGACGCCGAAGCGGTGCTGCTCGTCGATAACCGCAACGCCAAGGCGTTTAAAGTCGACCGATTCCTGGATAATCGCGTGTGTGCCGATTATGATATCGATATCGCCGTCGCCCACACGCTGCATAAGGCGCTCGCGCTCTTTCGGGGGTAATGTGCCGGTCAGTAACGCGGTTTCCGCACCCAACTTTTCAAGCATACCCTTAAGTTTTATGTAGTGCTGGCTTGCCAGGACCTCGGTGGGCGCCATCATCGCCGCCTGGTAGCCGCTTTGCACAGAGGTAAGAAGCGCTGCCAGTGCGACCATGGTCTTTCCGGAGCCGACCTCGCCTTGCAGCAGGCGGTTCATAGGAATCGGCTTTTCCATGTCGGTTTGTATCTCGTCGATTACGTTTTTCTGGTCGGAGGTCAACTCAAACGGCAGCGCTTCGTAAAACCTGTGAATGAGGTCGCCGTCACGCCTGTGAGCGATACCCTTCGTTTGTGTTTCGATATGCTTTTTTCGCGCGGCAAGGCCGACCTGCATCAGGAAGAGTTCCTCAAAGATGAACCTGGTGCGGGCTTTTATCAGCACGTCCCTGCTCGTGGGAAAATGGATTTCTTTTAAGGCCGTCGGTTTTAAGAGTAGATCGTTACGCTTTCGCAGGTCCGCGGGCAGAGCCTCGGGAACCTCCCCGTACTCATCGAGGGCATTCTTGATAATCCTTCGCAAGGTGTTGGTCGTCAGGTTTTGCGTCGCCGGGTGGATGGGGATGATTCGCCCGGAGTTAATGGATTCACCGCTGTTTTCGCTTAGGATATCGTACAACGGGTTGTCTATCTGTAACTGCCGGTATTTGTACGAGACCTTTCCGCTAAAGGTAACCTGCATTCCCTCTTTCAGGCGCTTTGTGATAAACGGCTGGTTAAACCATGTTCCGGTTAGATATCCCGTCCCGTCGAAGATGGATACGTTAACGACGCGCATCCCCCGCTGGCTACGCCAACTCTTCACCTCGCGCACCTCGCCGATTATCGTGGCGCTCTCCCCGTTTTTCAGTTCACCGATCTTTCGCATCCTTGAAAGGTCGAGATACCTGTGCGGAAAATGAAACAAGAGGTCGCCAACCGTCTCGATCCCAAGCTTTTTCAGGTGGCCGACAGTTACGCCCCCGACAAATTTAACTTTTGAGACAGGCTGGTCAAGTGCTGTGGTATTTTTGTTTTTGCTCTGCGAATCAGACAATTAAAATCAAATCATTTCATCATTATGCGCTCTTCCCTACACCTAGGCACTGGTAAGTGACAAACGCGGCAAGTGCACTCGAGATTCTTCACTTCGTTCAGAATGACCCTTGTCAGCGGTTTTCCCTGGACCCCGGCCCCCGGACCCTAGACCCTTTTATCAGCAGGGGTCGTAGTCAGGTTTGTTTCGTTTGCCGGATGCGGGTTGGACCGCTGTCTTCTCGTCTATCGGGTAGAACAGGATGCCGATGGTACCGGGCCCCGTATATGTGCCGATGACGCTACCGAGTTCTGACTTTATGAACAGTTCGTAGTTTAGGCCCTCCTGCTGCATAAGGGCTTCTAGTTCCTCCAACGCTTCAGGGGCGTTGGCGTGCATCAGGCATATTCTGAGGCGTTTACCATCGCTTGCCGCCTTCAATGCCTCGATGAGTTCCCGGTTTATTTTTTTGCGCCCCTTCACCTTCTTGAATGGCGCAACAACCCCGTCATCGAGGACAAGAATCGGTTTTATATTCAGGATAGAGCCGACGAGCGCCGATGCTTTGCCGATCCGCCCGCCCATTTCCAGGTACTTTAAAGTATCCACATAAAACAAAAGCGTCATTTTTCCGACCAGGTCGTCTGCGATCTTGAGCATTTCATCAAGGCCGAGCCCTTTATCCCGGGCAGCTATAAGTTCTTTTACGATGGCGGTGGTGCCCACGCTTGCCTGTTTACTGTCGATGACCGTTACAGGAGTACTCACGTTCTGAGCCGCGATATAAGCAGACTGGTACGTGCCGCTCAGCTTTGATGAAAGATGAACCGAAATGATATGGTCGCAACCGGCGTGTTTCTCGTAGGCTTCGATAAAATCCTGAACCGAGGGTTGGGATGTTTTAGGCAGGGCGTCGGCCTGCTTGAGCATCGCGTAAAACTTCTTGGGCGGCATCTCGACCCAGTCCTTGTAGGTATCTTCGCCGAACCGGACGATAAGCGGCACCATAGTTATATCGTTTTCTTTATAAAACGGCAGCGGCATGTCGGCCGTGCTGTCGGTAACAATCGCAATTTTGGGCATACGCGCTCCTTTAAAGGCTTTATCCGTATTTTATTCTATACCGATGATAAAATGATAGATGGGTTGGTTGCCTTTATACATATCTAGCTCGAGGTCGGGAAACTTTTGCTCGATTGTCTCAGAAAGCAGGTCGATCTCATCGTCTGTAACGTATTCCCCGGCCAGGACAGTCACGACCTCGTCGGATGCGGACAGCATGCTCTCGATAAGGGCAAGTGTAGTTACGACCAGGTCTGTTCCGGTTACGTGTATTTCGCTTTTATGCAGGCCGATCAAGTCGTCTTTTGAGAAGCCGCCGGTTTTGCCGTTATTGCCGTCCCGCACTGCATGGGTGATCTCGCCCGTTTTAACGTCCTCGAACGCCCCTTCCATTGCTTCGATATTGTCTTCAAGAGAGGCCTCGCTATCAAACGAAAGCAATGCTGAAAACGCCTCGGGAATCGACCTTGTCGGTATGACGGATACCTTTTTATCGGTTAAGTCGACTGTCTGCCGGGCGGTCAGGATGATGTTTTTGTTGTTCGGAAGGATGATTATCTCTTTATTGGGCATCTCTTTGACGGCTGCGACGATATCGGCAGTGCTTGGGTTCATGCTTTGCCCGCCGCTGACGATGCGGCCAACACCGAGGTTTACAAGGATCTTTTTAATGCCCTCGCCGTTGGCGACCGCAATAACACCGACACCTGAGGCCTTTTCGTGGCTTGAGCCGTCCTTGATAGATTGATTGCGTTGCTTGGATTGCTCGATGATGTTATTTATCTGTACGTCGTTTACGCTCCCGAGGCTGGTGGCGATCGATAGGATGTGCCCGGGGTCGTTTGTGTGGATATGTATTCTCGTCAGCTCGGGCGATCCGACGATGAGCATGGAGTCTCCGAGCGGGTCAAGCTGCACCTCGAGCGCTTTCATATCGATGCCGTTGCTCTTAAGTAGCAGTTCGGTGCAGTAGCCGTACTTGATGCCCCCTTCTACCGCGTTTTCATCAACGACCGTGATATGGTTCGCCTCTTCGCCCATCCCACTATCAACGGTCTCGCCTTTCAATGCGGATAAAATGCCCTGGGCGAGCACGACCAGCCCATATCCGCCTGCATCGACAACCCCTGCCTCCTTAAGAACCGGCAGCAACACGGGAGTGCGCTCGACCGATCTGCGTCCTTCCTCGACGACGCGCTCGAGAAGGTCGATAGGCCGTATCCCGTTCCCCGAGAGGCTTTCGGCGGCTTTCGCCATATCGTTGATAACCGTAAGCATCGTGCCCTCAACGGGCTTAGTGACCGCCCGGTAGGCGATGTCGGCACCCCGTCGAATCGCCCGTATCATCGCATCCGAAGAGAACCTGTCACTCCCCACAGCTTCCTCGCAGATACCTTTGATGATTTGGGAAAGAATAACCCCGGAGTTGCCCCTAGCGCCCATAAGCGAGCCGTAGGCGACGGCCTTTATGATACCTTCTATAGACGGGTCGGTGGTCTTTGAAACTTCGCTTATCACGCTTTGCATGGTATGAAGCATGTTCGTTCCGGTATCCCCATCGGGAACCGGATAGACGTTTAAGCGATTTACCTCGTCTTCATATTTCTTAAGGGCTGAGGCCGAGGCACTTAATAATGATAGGACGTTGCTTTGTACGAGCATTTTTGACTACCTTACTATAACCATTACTATTACCAGTTGGCTTGTATCCGTCGTGAGTTTAACGCTTCTTAACAAGGCTATGAAGAGGATGCAATAACCGGCTAAGAATTATACACTTATTGACAGAAATTATAGCATAATCGGTGTCTCTCATAGAAAGTAAAAAGCGTTGCGAGATGCAACGCTTTTTAGCGGTCGATCAAATGTATGTCGCGGTTAGGCCGCTCCTTTGAGTTCGCCTATCTCGTAAGCCTGTTCTTCACCGAGCCATGTGCCGAACGTATCGGCGTGCTCTTCCTCCTGCATGAGGATATCCTCAAGCATCTTCCTGATTCCGGGGTCGCTGTCGCCGAGATCCTGGATCGCCTTGGTGTAGTCACGGATGGCGCCTCTCTCAAGCTCGAGGTCTGCCATAAGCATTCCCTTACTATCTTCAGAGGTGTTAACCTGGCTTGTTTTTAGTTGGGATACCTGTCCAGGGTTTGTTATCGGGTCGCCGCCGAGCATGTTAATCCTCTCGGCGAGCATCTCGGCATGCTTCATCTCGACGAGTGCGGTACTTCTCTCGATATCTCTAATATCCGAGAAATCCATGCCTTTAACTCTATAGTGGTGGTTCATATATTGCTGAATAGCAAAAAGTTCCGTCGCTCGTAAGTAATTAAGCCGTTCGATAATCTCTTGTTTCGTCAAACTAGTCACCTCCTCTCAGGTAAACAAAACAGATATGATACAATTACCCTTGAGGAAAGTTGGTTAAACAATAAAACGACCCTCGCACCTTGCCATATAACCGGATAAATGGTAACATTTTGCGGTGTTGAATTTATTTTATAGAGGAGATCGAGATGGCTAGAAAATGCGTTGTATGCGGAAAAGGCCCTATGTCAGGGAACCTTGTAAGCCACTCACATAGGCTAACGCGCAGAAGGTTTAACGTCAACGTGCAGAAAGTTCGCGCGATGATCGACGGTTCGCCGAAGAACGTTTATGTTTGCACGAAGTGCCTTAAGGCTAATAAAGTAACCCGTGTCGTCTAGTTCCGCCAGGAATTTGAAAGCCCGGGCTTTCTGTAAAAGCCCGGGCTTTTTGCTTTGCGTTAAAACGTCCGGTAATTCTATTAAAACTCTATGAGGTCAAGCTCTTCCTCATCATCCAAGGACACCACGCGTATCGTTCTATTTTCAATAATGCCTACAGACGTGATTTCGTCCTCGCCTTTTGGGAGCGATGCGCTTCCCGGGTTGACGAACACAATGCCCTCTGTTTTCTTGATGCCTCTCACATGGGTATGGCCGCTGACGATAATATCCAGGGCATACCTGCGGCCCATCTCGACCAGTTTATCCTCATCGTAGAGGTGGCCGTGTGTCGCCATTATCCGCAGGCCATCGGCGTAGATGAAAGCGTATGGGTTCTGGATTGGAAATGCGATGGCGAACGTATCTACTTCGGCATCGCAGTTGCCTTTCGCAAAAATCGTTGGAAAGGGCGCAAAGTTTATCGCCTTGGCCAACTCGAGCGGGTTATATGATTCGAGTCTGGGATTAAATGGGCCGCTGCTTAGAATATCCCCTGTATGGATTGCAAATTCTATGTCGCCGAATATATCGACCGCCTTTTGCCAACCACCGGCATAGCCGTGGGTATCACTGATCAATCCTATCTTCACACGTATCACCTTCTATAAGTTTGTGGGCTTCCGTAATCGCATGCCCCTCTGCAGCTCTCTCTGCGTCCGTGCTTCTATTGGTAGTGTTGGCGAAATGAAGCGCCTGCAAGCTGCCTTTACCCAGTAGAACCGCCTTGTGTATCTTATTGTAGACATAGGCCTTGGCTTTATCGACGGCTTCGTCGGGCTTCAGGCCGTGCACCAGGAATGCGCAGATCGCCGAGGCCATCATGCATCCGGTTCCGCGCACGTTCTGGGTCCTAACCCGTTTCGCCTCGAAATAGTATTCGTGCTCACCATCGTAAAGCAGGTCAACCGCCATATTGCCTTCAAGATGCCCGCCTTTTATAAGAACCCAGGCGACACCGGTATCTTTTAATATCTTTGCCGCTTTGAGGAAGTCGTGCTCGCTTGTGATGCTCACTCCGGTAAGGCAGCTCGCCTCGCTCAGGTTTGGCGTGACCATGAAGCTATGCGGAAGCACGCGTTTTTTGAGGACCGCCAGTGATGCTTCCGATACCAGCGATTTGCCATTGTTTGCCCGTAGCACAGGATCGATCACGGTAAAGCTTATCGCTTTTTGTGCGATCAGATTACCGACTTCTATCATGTTTTCAGAGCTTCCTAGCATGCCGGTTTTTACCGCCTGGATATCGGTCTCGGCAAGAAGGGTTGCGATTTGGTCGTGCAGGAGCTTCGCCGTCATAATTTCGTAGGAGGTCACGCCCTGGCTGTTCTGAACGGTTACGGCAGACAACGCGCTATACGGGTAGATGCCAAGCTCGACAAACGTTTTTATATCGGCCTGTATGCCCGCACCACCGCTCGGATCCGAACCGCCTATCGCAAGAACCTTTTTAATGTCCATACCCCTCACAACCTGAGCGCTTTGGCGCCCACTAGTTTAGAAATGCGTGTATCCGCCAACCTCAAGCGTACGCGCATTGCCAGTCCAATCAACGATGGTTATCCCATCAGAGATATCCACGACTTCACCAACCACAGTAGCTTTGGTCCCGGCATCGGCAAGGCGGCGTTCGATTTCTTCCCGTTGTTCCCCGGGGGCCGTAAATACAAGCTCGTAATCCTCGCCGGCGCTTATCGCGATATCTATCGCCCTTTCGCCGGTAAGCTCGGCCACTTTTTCGACACCCTTGGCTACCGGCACCTTGCTCATATAAAGTCGGGCACCGACCAGGCTCGCTTCACAGATATGCTTGATCTCGCTCGCCAAGCCGTCGCTTATATCCTCCATGGCGTTTACGCCGGCGTGAGTCAGAATCCTGCCTTCTTTGACGCGCGGCTCGGGTAGAAAGTGCGCTTTCTTCAAGGGTCCCGACTCTTTCACCTTTGATTCCAGCCCGGGGTTCAAGGCTAAGCGTAACCCCGCACCCGATGCCCCCAATTCACCGGTCACCATGATAAGGTCGTTTATTTTAGCGTCGCTTCGCCTGCAGAGGTTCTCTTCTTCGACCTCGCCGACAAGCGCCACATTTATTATCAATGTATCTGATTTTGTTACATCGCCGCCGACTATGCTTAATCCATAGGTTCGCGAAATGTCGGCCATTCCCCTGTAAAGATCTTCAATCATCACGACATCCGTCTCAGGATTGACCGCAAGCGAGATTACAGCGTAGTTGGGCAACCCGCCCATCGCGGCAACATCGCTTAGGTTCACAGCGATCGACTTATAACCCAGTTGCCATGGGGATATCGAATTCAACGTAAAGTGGACGTTCTCGACCAGCAGGTCGGTGGTAAGAAGCGTATAACCAAGCTCGGTGGGCTTTACGACCGCCGTGTCGTCCCCGATTGTGAGGATAACACGCTCGTCCGCATGCTCGACGATCTCTGCAATTCGCTCTATTAGTGCAAACTCACCGATATCTTTAACTTTCATATTAGAGTCCAGGGTTCAGGGACCGGGGTCCAGGGTTTAAGATTTTAAAGAATTTATTAATGCGTTTAGCAACTTGCCTACCTCTTTTTGCTTCCCTGATAATACTTCAAATTGTTGTTCATTGAAGTAACATAGATCTTTTGATAAATCGAGATATACTTCAACCTCTGCTAAAGAACCCTTCGCATTAAATAAAAACTGTATATATTCTTTTCTGTGCTGTCTCTCATATCCTTCAGCGATATTTGCGATAACCGAGGTTGCAGCTCTCCTTAGTTGACTCGTAATACCAAATGCTTCTTGTTTAGGGAAACCACTCGTTTCCTTATAAATAATTAATGTCAATTCCTTTGCTCTCTGCCAAACGAGCAGTTTTTTATAACTCGAATCAGATGCCATGTTGCCCCTCCGAGATCTCCCTGGACCCCGGTCCCTGGCCTCTGGACCCTTCTTTAGCAGGTCTCTACTTTTGTGCCGAGGTACTGCGCGACCACTTTCATGGCGCAGAAGTCGCCGCACATGGTGCAGCCCTCGACATCTTTGATCTTGCGCTCTTTATGGGCGGCTTCGGCTTTTTCGGGGTCGATGGAGAGCCGTATCTGCTCGTTCCAATCGAGCGCTTTTCGTGCTTTAGCCATAGAGAGATCCCACTCGGCTGCACCTTTTATCCCTTTAACGATATCTGCGGCGTGGGCTGCGATTCGTGAGGCTATGACGCCATCATGTACATCCTGGGCTGTCGGAAGCCCTAGGTGCTCGCGTGGCGTTACGTAGCAGAGGAAATCGGCCCCGGAGACCGCCGCCATAGTGCCGCCGATTGCCGCCGTTATATGGTCGTATCCTGGAGCGACATCTGTCACCAGCGGACCCAGAACGTAAAACGGCGCACCGTTGCATATCTCTTTCTCGAGACGCATATTTGCCGCTATCTGGTCAAACGGCATATGTCCCGGCCCTTCGACCATAACCTGCACGTCGGCCTTTCGGGCTCTATCGACCAGCTCGCCCAGCACCAGAAGCTCCTGGAATTGGGCGCGATCGGACGCATCGGCCAGACAACCCGGCCGTAACCCGTCACCCAAGCTAAGCGTTACGTCATGCTCACGTGCTATTTCTAAAAGCCTGTCGTACTGCTCGTAGAGGGGGTTTTCCTTATCGTTATGGATCATCCAACCGACGGTAAACGCACCCCCGCGGCTTACGATATCGGTTACCCTTCCCTGCTGCTGCAGCGCATTGAGCGTCTTCCAGGTGATACCGGCGTGAACCGTCATGAAATCGACGCCCTCTTTCGCCTGGGTCTCGATCACACGGAACACGTCGTCGGGCGTCATATCGACGATACTGCCGTAGGATTCCTTTGCCAGTACCGCCGCCTGGTATATCGGAACGGTTCCGAGCGGTAGCACCGACTTCGCCAGGATCTGCGTGCGTATTTCGACAAGCGGGCCACCGGTGCTCAAATCCATCACCGCATCGGCCCCCGCCTTCTCTGCGACTTCAAGCTTATGCAGTTCTTCGTCCAGCAACGGATACTCATCTGATGTGCCGATGTTTGCGTTGACTTTGGTCCGTAGCCCCTTACCGACGCCCATCGCTCTCATGTTATGTCTATTTACGTTTTTCGGGATAACAATACTTCCGTCAAGGATACCGGCGGCCACCTCGCTGGGCGGCAAGTTCTCCTCAATAGCCACGGCATCGATCTCGGCGACCGGTTGACCCTTTTTTAATCTCTCAATAATCGTTGACATTACGGTTAAACCTAAATCCTTCCAAACTATTTAGCGATTACATTGCGTATCATACCGGTAATCGTGCGGGCGGCGACACCCATGTCGGGGGCTGAAGAGACTGCGGATATAACGGCAATCCCATCCGAGCCCGCACGTACGACCTCTTCAATATTATCAATGGTAATGCCGCCGATGGCAACTATAGGGATATCGACCGCCTTCCTCACGGCGGCAACTCCCTCTAACCCGATTGGAGGAGCGGCGTCGTCCTTACTCGGGGTCGGAAACACCGGACCGAGCCCGATATAGTCGGCGCCCCGATCGGCCGCCTCAACCGCCTCGTCGAAACACGTCGCCGAAATACCGATGATATATGTATCCCCAAGAATACGCCTCGCCTCAGCGAGAGAAAGGTCATTCTGGCCAAGGTGCACGCCATCCGCTTCAACCGCGAGGGCGATATCGGCGCGGTCGTTGATAATCAACAAGGCGCCCGCATCTGCCGTGAGCTTTCTTAATTCCAGGGCGTCTTCAAAGAGCTTCCGGCTCGATGCATGTTTATCCCTATATTGGATAATCGACGCCCCACCCTCTATCGCCGCTTTTGCGATATCGAGATGGCTCTTGCCCGAGGTCTCTATCGTGACCATGTATAAACCGAGGCTATTTTTCAGCGCCGATTGTCTGGACAAGCTCAATTTTAGCACCCCTTATAACATCTTCGGGCATTAGCGCATATATTGTATCATAGAGCGATGCATGGAACGTTCCCGGCCGCGAACCCGAAATAAACGCTGCCTTTTCGCCGGCGATACCGTATGCGGTCAAAGCTCCGGTTGCCGCAATAAAGCGGTCCGGCTGAACTGCGGCGAACGAGGCCGTGATGGTCGTCGAAATACAACCGGTCCCCGTGACCGTCCCCATCATCGGGTCGCCGTTTGAGACAAGCGCGATCCTCTCGCCGTCCGTGATAATATCCTGAATGCCGGTAACGCTTATCACGGCGTTTTGCCTGGCGGCGAACTCGCGGGCGACCTCGGCCATCTGCTCGCTCTTTCCAACCGCCTCAACACCTTTAATCTCGCCGCCTGCACCCGCTAGAATCCCGATCTCTGCGCTGTTTCCTCGTATTATGGCTAGCTCAAGCTCACCCATAATACGATTGCTGGCGTCGGTTCTAAGCTTAGTGGCGCCCGCCCCTACCGGGTCAAATACGATCGGGATCCCTAGCTGGTTGGCTTTCTTGCCCGCGATGATCATCGAGTCGATAAGCTCCGGCGTTAGTGTGCCGATGTTTAAGACCAGTGCCCCGGCAAAGCCCACCATTTCCTCAACCTCTTCTTTAGCGTGCGCCATGACCGGTAGCGCGCCGATGCAGAGGGTTGCGTTCGCGGTCTCGTTCATAACGACGAAGTTGGTGATGTGATGGATAAGCGGTTTCTTATCCCGAATCGCCTGAAGGTCGTCGCCAAACTGGTTGATGATTTCTTGCATACTTCTCCTCCCTTTGATTAAAAAACAAAAGCCGCACCAGAAAAGGCACGGCTGTAAATCTCGCGCAAGTCCCTTCGCTGGCATTATCCAGAAACGGTTAAAACCGTTTTTCAGGTTCAAACGGTCGTGAAGTTAACCCTTCACCTCTCAGCCGCCAAGAAGCAGCTCCCGGTCGCTCTATTTTGTTGTAGAGTATATCCTATGGCTTATTATACCAGACCTGATGAACTATGAAACTAGGGTCGGGTAATAGCAAATCCTATTCACTGATAGCAGGGCTTTTCAGGTACCCCAGCTCAGCTAAGCATGCTATCCCGTAGTAGGCGGTCGGGTATTTTGTATTGCCATAATAGACATCGCAAAAGCCGCCATCGGCCGTATAACGGTCCCGCAAGAAACCCGATAAAGGTCTTGCCTTTATTTTATCCAAGGCATCGAGTAAACGAAGTGACGAGAGAGCATAATAAGCGTTTTCAGGGATATTGATATTTTTGTCGCCGACCATATACGAGAAGCCACCATCCTTTGACTGGTCGCTTACTAAAAAGGTTGTGGCTTTTTCCTTATCTACGATATCCAACGAATCAAGTATTTTCAACAAATGCAAGGCTGCATAGGTAGTCTTTACGTTTCCGGGAAACCCTTTTTTTAACGAAAATCCGCCCTCTTTAGCTTGAAGCGGCTTTAAGTACTCAACAACGGAGGATTTATCAACACTTGACCCTTTCCCGAGCAAGGTTAGAGTCGCTATACCATGAAGAGCGTGAATAGGCTGTGATTCCTGGCCGGGCATAAAACAATATCCCCCATCTTTATTACTGCAAGATTTAATGAACCCCTCAACCTTTGCGGAATCTATCTGGTTAAGAGCCCCAAGTTTTTTTAATGTCCAGACGGCACAGTAGGTATCGTATATGTCAGAGCCTTTTGTATGCGAATCCCAGGTAAAACCCCCATCTGACGCTTGCATGTTCTTTAGCGCGGCAATGAGCTTATCCTGAAATTCTTTCTTTATTTCACGATCAAGCGCACTCATTGAATATGCATAGTAATAACCATAGGTGGTCGAAACCGGAAAATCTTTCGCAATCTGAGGTTCTTCAATATATGCGCTCATCTTCTTTTTGTCGAGCTTAAATTCTTTAGATAGTTTTAGCGGTTGATTTAATACATTAGCATCTTTGGTCGTGGGGGACTTCTGCTCGGATGCGCACCCCGCTATAGAAATCGTCGCCAACGTTATAAGTATAAGGGAACAAATCCATAGTTTGCTTTTTATCATATAAAACCCCCAACTAGAAAATAAACCTTTGTTTTATTTAAGTACAATAGCGAGGTGTCATCAAGCCCGCCCTATTGTATATTTAGTAGTGCTTACTACTAGGAACCTTATTCATAAGATGGTAGGCACATGTTCCTACCGAATACGCAAGAAAAAAGAGAAGGGCTTAAGCAGCCCTTCTCTTCAAATGTCTTCCCACAGGCATTTAGTGAGGAGGTACTCCCCAAGTCGTGCTTCTGCCTATGTGGCATACATCGCAGACGCCAATTGCCTTTCCATTTGTGACACCAAATGGAGTTTGTAAGCTAACAGATTGACCGTTGTCATTGACATACTGGTTCGATGCAGGCAACTCCGAATGAGGAGCTCCGTGGCAGGTCGTACAAAGCATCCCACCATGATGTCCTTCGCTCGCTAGATAGAGACCAAAGATACCGGTTGTACTCCTAGCACTTTCTGCATATGTGTTTGTATGGCAGCCGGATTGTGCGCACTTCGGCAACGAGTTATAGAGCCAAGGAGTGCTGTAGTTGGTTCTGTCCTTACGGTTAAGGATAGTACCATGGCAGTCAGAACACCACTTATTAAGACCGAGGCTTGCGTTCTGATGTAAACCCCTGTAGCACTTGACCTTGTTGTTGTCCGGATGGCACTGGTAGCAGTCGTTGTCAATGTTGGAAGAGTACTGGCTCTTTACCAGTGCGCTGTTCGCATGGAAGAGATGCAGCGCCTCTGAGAACGTTGTCGTGCAGTTCACGTTCTTTGCATTCGGGCCATCAACAGCCGGGTCGGCGTGACATGACGAGCAACGGACCGGCTTCATTGAATAGAAGTCAACGCCCGTGTCTCTCAGGTGCAAATCGCTCATGACCTTGAACGACTGATCAGGAGTCGGGTTGGATATACCGAGAACATTCTGGCTCAACGTGTAGTGGCATCCGCAGCATCCGCCAAAGGATACCGGGACAACCGCAGAAGTGGTCGCAAGAATGTTACCTGTTGAATCCTTGGCGGTAATGTTAGCCGTTAGGTACGGATTCCTCTTCTCACCGAAGAAATCCAAAATTCCTGCCGTGTCCTTCGCCGGATAGTTTGGAATACCGGTAGCCTCCCAGAAGGCACCGGTGGATTTCATCGTACCGTTAAGCTTGTTGCCGGTAAGACCAACGATATTGGTCCTGCTAATCGTAGGATATCCCTTCGATGTCGGGAAGTACCTGTTGGCGTTGTCCAGCCATTTCAAATACTCAGTATCTTGCAGGAGGTTAGCCTCGCTGTTCTCGACCGACTGATACTCGACAGTGACTCCGCTAGTAACGTTCACTGGCTTGCTCGCCCTCTGAATCAGCTGTGCGCGAAGCGTGTTGAACGGCGGCAACAAAATCATCAGGTCAGTGTTCGGGCATGCGCAGTGCATACCGAGATCGTTGTAGGCGATCAACGCATATGCGCCGGTTCCCCCTCCACCTCCACCACTGTTTGAAACGTTTACAGTGATCGAGCTTGTCGCGGTTTTCCTAGACGAGTTAGTCGCGGTGACAGCTATTGTATGAGAACCATTGCTAGCCTGTGTCGAATCCCAATTGGCGGTCCAGGTACCGGATGCAGCTCCATTCGGTCCGGTCATGGCAACAGCAGTACCGCCGTCGACTGCATAGGTAACACCAGAAACTGTAGCGCCGCTTCCTCCAGTGCAATCGGCCGAAACGGCAACTGCAGCGCCGGAAACGGTAGCACCATTAGCCGGGGCGGTAATGCTTACTGTCGGAACAACAGGCTTCCCCGCAGCAAAAGCAACGGAGACGGAAACCACAAATACCACTAAAAGCGCAAGCGTTAAAATAAACGCGCGTCTTTTCATAATATTTCACCTCCTTTCCTATAGAATAGTATTTGGCTAGCACTGACTACGTGCATTTATTAGCATGGATAAGCCTATTTACAATAAGATTAGGAACGTGAAGCGAAGATAACTAATGACTTGAACAGGCAATACTATAGCGGGTATGGTTTATTGATCGAGAGAACCTTTACCTCGAAGATGGGCGCCTGGCTTGTGAACGTCAAACAATTATCTATATGTAAGACGTTTCTTCTGGTGAAATCTTTCACTATTTGTTGATATTTTTTACAACTTTTTTTAAAGCATTTGATAAGCAATGGCGGCCAGGTTATCTAAGAGGTAACTTATAAGCAGATTAAGCAAGAAGAAGAGCGTTAATTGTTGGTATATGGCCTTGAACTTCTTCTTAGCCCTAAAGAGCAAGGTATCTACCGCCGAGGGCGTAGTATTTAATATCTCGGCAACGTTTTTTGCAGGAAGACCGTCGCAGACGCGAAGCATCAGTATCTGCCAGTATCGGGGAGGCATATGATCCATAATCTTACCCATCAACGCTGTACGTTCATCGGGTTCCAAGATTGGGTCCTTATCCATTACTTGAAAAAAATTAGCCATTTTTCTTTCCATGCTGCTCGTGTTGACAAACACATCGATGTGAACGGGTTGGCGGCTCTTCTCTTTTCTTATCTTATCTATGCAGAGATTGGTTGCGACTCTGCATAACCAGGAAAAAACGGGCACACCCGGGTCGATCGCCGGTATGCTCTTATAGGCGCGGATAAACGTCTCTTGAGAAATATCCTCGGCGTCTTCTTTGCTCTTAAGGATGTGGTAAGCGATATTATAAATACGCTTAGAGTGTTTTTCGTAGATAGCCACAAAATTATAGCCGTGCGATAAGAGAGAGTCGGACGACTCTTGGTTCTGCTGGGAGACGCCGAGTTTGCGGACAGCCGTCATGTAGAGGCACTCACTTGTCGCCCGATCGAAAGCATTACATTTTTCTTGAGCGCAGAGGCTGCAATCCTCGCCGACCTGCGCAAATGGACAGAGTATGGTCTTAGCCTGAGATAGCTTTTGCATGCTTGGTCTCCAGTATCTCCCAACATTACCTGGCTACGCGATTTTGTGTCGTAAAGCCAGTCATTCTGCAAACCATTTGCCTAAATACCAGCCTAAATAGTTTCGGGTAGTCAGCGCATCGTGTGGTTAGTATCAGTAGTTCTCATAGGCATAAGTATGGCTTGATAGTATACCATAATAGTCGCTAGCACCATACTCAGGTGGGTATATATCTTAGTAATACAGACATATCAGAATGTTTTTAGGTGTTCGCGAGACGGTCTGCATACGCTTGGTTACTTATGCGATAGAATAAGCACTATCTCAACATCATCAACACGAGGAGGAGCTATGCCGCAAGAATTCACCGGCAGAAAAGCCATGGGGGCGATCGGAAGCCCTGTGGTTCTTGTTACCGCAAACCATAACGGCCGGCGAGGAATCATGACGATAAACATGCTTGCGGGCATTGCCTTCGCGCCACCCCAGGTTTGCATATCGCTCAGCCACCATTCGCATACACGCTCGCTAATCGAGCAGAGCCAAGAGTTTGCCATTAATAGTATCTCTGAAGAGCAAGCCGAGCTGGCTAAGCAAATCGGAGGAACAACGGGAAACAAAATCGATAAATACAGGGAGTTCGATATAGAAGTCATTGAGGGAACTATCATCAAATGTCTCCTGGTGAAAGCGGCGCACACCGTTTTGGAATGCAAAGTCATGTCCTCAGTCGACCTCGGAAACCATACGCTCTACATAGGTGAAGTAGTCGCGTATCATGAGCTGGGTAAAGGCTACCCGCTTTACCTCTACCACGGGCATTACTACACCATCGGCGAACAGGTCGACACATTGTAAGCACTACTATAAGCACTATTTGGGTAGGATATACGTGGAGGTGTCGGATATGGCGAGTCTTTTTGAACCGCTGGTTGTTGATGGGATTGAGCTTAAGAATAGGATCGTTCTGCCGCCTATGCAGATGAATAAGGCAACGCCGGAGGGCGATGTCACAGACGCGCTTATCGAGCACTACGTCGCCCGTGCACACGGCGGTGTTGGTTTGATCATCATCGAGCACACCTTTGTTATGCCTAACGGGCGTCTCTCGACGCGGCAGCTCGGCCTTTATCGAGACGAACAGATACCGGGGTTCCGGCGTCTTGCGGACGCGATACACGCCGAAGGAGTTCCCTGCGTTGTGCAGCTTAACCATGCGGGCGCACGTACCACTATCGAAATCATCGGTGAACAACCGGTTGCTCCATCCGCCGTACCGCTGCCGACCGGCGGCGAAGTGCCGCGAGAACTCTCCGACGACGAGATAGTCGATATTACCACCGCCTTCGCCGATGCGGCGGACAGAGTCAAAAAGGCGGGGTTCGATGGCGTAGAAATTCACGGCGCCCACGGATTTCTCCTTAACGAGTTCGCCTCTCCCCTTACAAACAAGCGAAACGACCAATATGGAAATGACCTTACGGGGCGGATGCGCTTTCCGCTTGAAATCATCCAGGCCGTACACGATACCATCGGTCCGAAGCACCTGCTTCTGTACAGACTGGGCGCCGACGATATGCTGCCGGGTGGCATCACGATAGATGATGGCACCGAGATGGCCAAGCTGGTCGTAAATGCTGGCGTTAAAATCGTTGATGTCTCGGGCGGCCTCTGCGGATCGAGTCCACCGGGGATGACTCCGGGCTTCTTCATCCCGCAGGCGGCCAAGGTCAGGCAATCGGTCGATGTTCCCGTAATCGGTGTCGGCATGATAACCACCGGTGAGTTAGCCGATGATGTAATTCGCGACGGCGATGTCGATCTTGTGGCCGTCGGAAAGGCTATCCTGAAGAACCCTAATTGGCCGAGAGAAGTCGCCTCAGGCCTCGGCCTTGAATAAAACTCGAGAAATATGACCTGATGAACCGGCGCAAAGCAATGGGCAAAGCGGCGTAGCGACGCGGTCTAACAATAGAGAACATATTGGCTGCTACTCCTACAGATATTTGAAATACTTAAAGAAGCTGAAGTATGCATAAAAAAAGACTAGGCATGACAAAAGCCAGCCGAGCGACAGCCATAAGGGGATCTCTATACCCCGGTGCATCCGTATATAGGTAAATATTGCTAAGGCAGTAGCCGAGACAAAAAGAAGAATGGCGTTTACGATAAGAGTCATAGCTAACTCCGCAGATCGATAAAAAGAAAATCTCCTGGCTGATTTACCAGGAGGTTTATTCCCATTTTAGTGGGTTTTGAAACCCGCCCACGTCTGCCTAGTTAAGCGGCAAATCAGTCGTCTCGGCAGGTTGCTGCACTTGCGGCTGTTGGTATTGTTGCTGATATTCCTCTTGCTTTTGCTGGAGCTTTTGCTCACGCTGCCCCGCCTGGTATTGCGCCTTCGCGTTTAAGAACTCATTATACGAACTGGCAAATACGTGCCTACCCGAATTGTCCTTATCCAGGACATAATATAGGTACTTGGTCGTTGTCGGATTCAGCGCCGCTTCGATAGACGAATAGCTTGGATTGCAGATCGGTCCCGGCGGAAGCCCCGCATACTTATAGGTGTTATACGGTGACTCGACTTTTAGGTCATCATAGGTCAGCCGCTCCTTCCACTCGGGAAGCGCGTACTGTACGGTCGCATCGATCTGCAGCCGCATATTTATCTTCAACCGGTTGTAGATAACCGACGCCACGACCGGCTTCTCGCTATCAACCCTGGTCTCACGCTCGATCAGCGAGGCTATGACTAAAATCTGATACGGCGTTCTATTCAGCGTTGTGGCCGCATCCCAATTCAGGTTGCCGGTTTGTTTCTGGAACTCGGCCAGCTGCATATTCACCATCTCTTCCGCTGTCGTATCTTTTTCGACTCTATAGGTCTGCGGATAGAGGTAGCCCTCGAGATTTCTTGTCGGGGCACCGTTATCTTTCAAAAACGGATACTCGATTCCGATTTGGCCCGTAGTCACAAGCTGCGAATATTCTTCTCTGTCGATACCTGTCCGCGCCGCGATTCGGTCTGATATTTGCTTAATCGTCCAGCCCTCGGGTATCGTAACATCGACGTACCTTATCGGCGGGCCCTCGGTAAGCGCATTTATAACTTGATCGTAGTCCATGTTGGTTTTGAGGGTATACTCACCTGGCTTGAAGTCTGACTCGACGCCTTGCTTGCGGATCATTACCTTGAAAACCAGCGCGTTTTTAATGACTTTCTTGTTTTGCAGAAGGTTCCCTATCTCAGTACCGGTCATGCCGTTAGTTATCGTTACTTTGACATCCTGTTGGGGCTCATCGGATTTGCTGTTGAGGGTATTCCATGCATAAAGGGACACAAAGACGACCGCACCGATGATTACTCCTAGTGCAATCGTTGCGATTATTTTTGTTACAATGCCCCTTTTAGGTTTCTTTATCGCGTGCTTTCCAGGCTGTTGCTCTATGATCTGGCTTCCCCTGCCCTTTTAGAATCTAAGTAACCTTGAAGCATAATAGCTGCTGCCACTTTGTCTATGATTTCTTTTCTGCGACCCCGTTTTACATCTGACTCTATCAAGGTACGTTCGGCGAATGATGTTGTCAAGCGTTCGTCCCAGGTTTTGACCGGCACGTTAAGAACTTCTTTAAGCTTCTCAATGTATACTAATACCGCCTCTGCCTGAACACCTTTCTGCCCCGACATCGAAATCGGTAAACCTACGACCACTTCCTGTACTTGATATTCGTCAACAAGCTGCGATATCCTCTGGATATCGCTACCATTTCCCCGGTTTTCTATCACAACTAAAGGTTGCGCCATGTTCCCCGTTGGGTCGGAGATCGCCACTCCAATACGGCGCAACCCGTAATCAACACCTAATATTCTCATTGTTAGGCTTTAACACCCAACATCTCCTGGATCTCTTTCCAGCCCTCTTCAAGCGCCTTGTCTATGGCGCCGGGCTCTTTACCTCCCGCTTGCGCGAGATCGGGTCTCCCGCCGCCGCCGCCCCCGACAATCGGTGCGACTTTCTTCAGCAAATTCCCCGCATTGAATCCGGCCTTCACCATATCGGGGGTGGCCGCCGCTATCAGCATGACCTTGCTGTCAGCCGTGCTTGCCAATAGCAAAATAGCGGACCCCGCTTTATCCCTTATCAAATCGGCGTATGAGCGCAGGCTATCCATGTCGGCGCCGTCTACTTTCTTGACCACGACTTTCGTTCCATCGACCTGCTTCGCTTCGGAAAGAAGGTCGCCGATAACGTCTTTTGCGAGCCTCTTCTTTGAGGACTCGATCTCTTGTGCCTGTTGCTTAACCGTCTGCAGCAGGCCGTCGATTCTCTCGGTGAGCTGCGACGGATCGGTCTTTAGTAAGGCCGAAGCCTCGAGAAGCGCGTCCTCTTCTCTGTAAAGGTAACTAAGAGCAGCCCCGTTGGTAACGCCCTCGATACGGCGTGTGTTTGCGCCGATGCTTCCCTCACTTGTTATCTTAAAGAGGCCGATCTCGCTCGTATTCGATACATGCGTACCGCCGCACAGCTCCTTGCTGAAGTTGCCGATTTCAACCAGGCGCACGAACTCGCCATATTTCTGGTCGAATAGCGCTGTCGCACCCGTTTCCCTCGCAAACTCATAGGACGTCACAAACGTGCGGACCGGTTGGTTCGAAAATATCTTGCTGTTGACAAGCTCTTCAACGCGGCGCAGCTCATCTTTGCTGAGTCCCGCAAAATGCGTGAGGTCAAACCGGAAGCGATCCGGCTCGACCAGCGAGCCCGCCTGCTTTACATGGTCGCCGAGTACACGGCGAAGCGCCCACTGCAAGAGGTGGGTCGCGGTATGGTTGCGCTTGATCGATTGACGGCGCTCGATATCGACCGTTGCCTTGACCGGTTCGTCAATCGTGATCCTGCCCGAAACGACCTTCCCGATGTGCGCATAGACGCCCTCCAGCGGCTCTTGCGTATCGGTTACTTGCACTCGCCCTGCTTCCGTCTCAATAACGCCTTGATCGCCGACCTGACCGCCCTTTTCCGCATAAAACGGTGTACCGTCTAGAATAACTTCTATCGTGTCGCCATCCACGGCTTCGGTGACCACGACGTTTTTCTTTATTATGGCTTTTATCTTAGATTGGGCCTCATCGACCTCGTAGCCCAAAAAATCGGTTTTGCCAAACTCCTCGCGCACTTCTTCATAAACCTCGGCGTGCTTAAGCTCACGCTCGCCCGCCCAGGACGCCCGCGCCCGCTCCCGTTGTTCCTCCATGAGATTCTGGAAACTCTCCTCGTCAACTGACAAACCGCGATCCTCTGCGATCTCTATGGTCAGCTCAAGCGGGAATCCGAACGTGTCATACAGGCGAAATACGAAGTCGCCCGTGAGGCTCTCGCGGTCTTCCGCTTTGGCCTGGGCGATCGCCTGGTCGAGGATATTTAAACCCTGGCGGAGCGTTTCCATAAAACGTGTCTCCTCGTGTCCCGAGATACGCTGGATAAACGCCTTGGAATCGACGATCTCGGGATACGCATCCCTCATCGTTTCGATGACCGAGTCGATTACCCGGTTGATAAACGGCTGCTCGACCCCGAGAAGCCTCGCATGAAGCACCGCCCTTCGTAAGAGCCGCCTCAAAACATAGCCACGCCCTTCGTTCGATGGAAGAACGCCGTCGCTTATCATGAAGGTAACCGCCCTGCTATGGTCGGCGATAACCTTTAGCGAGACATCCTTCTGGGGGCTTGCCCCATAGGTTACCCGCGTGATATTCGAGACGGTATCGATAATGGGTTTCAGAACGTCCGTTTCGAAATTGTTCTTAACGCCCTGCATGATTCGCGCGATTCGCTCGAGCCCCGCCCCGGTATCGATGTTCTTTTTCGGGAGCGGATGCAGGTTGCCGTCCTCATCCCTGTTGTACTGCATAAAAACGAGATTCCACACTTCAAGGTACCGGTCGCAGTCACAACCCACAGTGCACCCCGCCTCACCGCACCCGAAGTCGGCGCCGAGGTCGTACATTATCTCCGAACTCGGACCGCATGGACCTGTCGGTCCCGCCGACCAGAAGTTGTCCTCGCCCATCCTGAATATTTTATCGTCGGAAAGACCAACGACATCGCGCCAGATGTCGTGAGCTTCGTCGTCATCCTCGTAAATCGTTACGTAAAGTTTATTAAGCGGTAATTTAAGCTGCTGGGTAACGTACTCCCAGGCCCACTCAATGGCTTCCTTCTTGAAGTAGTCGCCGAATGAGAAATTACCGAGCATCTCAAAAAACGTCAGATGCCTGGCGGTCTTGCCGACGTTTTCGATGTCGGTCGTGCGCAGGCACTTCTGCACGGTTGTGGCCCGCGTAAAGTTCACTTGCGTCTCACCGAGAAAGATCGGTTTAAACTGGACCATGCCGGCCGCCGTCAAAAGAAGCGTCGGGTCGTCGGGAACCAGCGATGAGCTTGGCAGTACCCTGCAGCCCTTACTTTCAAAATATTCTAAAAACGATCGTCTTATTTCGCTCGATTTCATTCACATTTCCCCTTATACCTTTGCTGCCGGTTCGAGTTCGCGAACATCGGGCTCCTTTGGCGCATCGCCATTACTGCGCTCTCTAAAGTGCAGATACAGCGCCTTGCCGACAGCCGCAATCGGTATGGCTATAAGCATACCTACAAATCCAAGCAACGTACCACCCGCAAGGAGGGCGAATATCACGACCGCCGGGTGTAGATTCACCTGGGAACTCATGATACGCGGAGATATCAAAATACTGTCTATCTGCTGGATGGTCAAGAGCACCACGACTACCATTAACGCCAGTTGCCATGATGTACCGAGAGCGATTATAACCGCGGGCGCCCCTCCGATAATAGGCCCGAGATACGGAATTATATTGAATATGCCTATTATAAAACCAAGAAGTATCGCATAATCAACACCCAACGCATAGAGTGCGATTCCCGAGAGGATCGCCACGCTCAGCGCAACCAGCACCTGGCCTTTTAGAAAGCCCCCGACGATCTGGTCGATTTTCCTGACGATGTGCATCCCTTCAACCCTGTGCTTCTCGGGAATCATCTCACTAACCGTGGTCCGGATAACATCCAGATCTTTCAGGATATAAAACGCGATGATCGGCGCAAGCACGAAGTTGATCATGCCGCCGAAGAGAGTCTTCGTCATGTCGGGCACCGAAAGCACGGCTTTTTGCAGGAACGACTCAAAGGAATTCGCCAGGCCGGTCAGAAACTCGGCGGCCTGGTCGCCATTCAGAAACGGGTGCTGTTTAACCAGGTCTGTTATATACCCGTTCGTTGTCGTCATGTATTCGGGAATCTTATCTATCAACCCTTTGCTTTCCTTTAAAAGGATAGGGCCGACATACATGACGAACAGCGTGATGATTAAAATTATCCCAAGATAGGAAAGAATAAGAGCAAGGACTCTAGGAAGTCCTTTGTCGTCCAAATAATTTACGACCGGGCGTAAGATATATACAAATACAAGTGCATAAAGAAACGGCATAAGTACGGTGTTTATGCTGTAGAGCACAAACAGCATTATGCTTAACAATATGATAACGCCAACCCAAGTCCATGCGGATATGCCGATGGCCTTGACGCGCTCCAGGCCGTTTTCAGTTTTCAAATTATGCCTCCCGATCTTGGAACATCTTCTCGCGCAACACTTCCAATGTTCTTCTCAGCAACCGTGAAACGTGCATCTGTGAAATCCCGAGTTCTTGGGCGATCTCAGTCTGCGTCAGGCCGCGGAAAAACCGTAAATACAGTATCCGCTGCTCTTGTTTACTCAACTCGGCAAGCGCCTCGGCAAGGCAGGTCCTATCCTCTATGCCGGTAAGCTCTTTATCGTCCTCTCCAATATACTCTAAAAGCGAAAAACTATCATCAGAATCCGACGATAAATCCCGGTCAAGCGATACAAAACTATAGGCCTCACTCGTCTCCATCGCCTCAATCACCTGCTCGGAAGTCACGCCGATATGCTCGGCGATTTCTGCGATCGTCGGCGACCGCTTGAGGTCTTGCGTGAGCGTATTCATCGCTTGCGTAACTAAAAGGTTGAGTTCCTGAAGCCGCCGCGGGACTTTTACCGCCCACCCCTTATCCCTGAAATAACGCTTTATCTCACCGACGATCGTGGGAGTTGCGTAGGTGGTAAACTCGACCGCCCGGCCCACATCAAAACGATCTATTGCCTTGATAAGGCCGATCGTTCCCACCTGGATAAGATCATCGATCGGCTCGCCCCTGTTCTTAAACCTCCGCGCAAGATACTCTACAAGGTTTATATACATTGCGACCAATTCGTCCCGTATCTCAGGGGACTTAGTCTCCCTATATTCTTTAAAAAGCTCTAACGTCCTCCCTTTGTCCCAAGCTAACGTTTTGTTCTTCTTTTTCTTTGGTGAGCCGGCCAAAATAAAATGCCCCCTCAATCTTAGTAGATATTTTTAACCATGCGAAGATGTCCGACGTCGCCATCCTTGTTCCACTCAATCTCGTCCATCACCGAGTGCAGGATCGAGAAGCCGAATTTTTGGCTCAGTTCCTCTAAGTTTTCGATTGCCTGGATCCCCATAGCCAGAACTTCCAGCCTATCGGGATATATCTCAAACACCAGGTCGAATCTCTCCTGTTTGGGATCGTTGATCGCTAAAAGATAGGCCTCTTCAACGCCCATCTTAAGGTCCTCAACGCCATCGTAATTAAAGTTCATGCGGCTGGCGATTCCGGCGACCGCAAGCCGTAAAAGCTTTGCGTACTCTTTTTGCGCCGGCAAGCCAAGTTCTACCCTATCGACTTCGTTCATTTCTTCTCCATCACCTCAAAAAACAAAAAGCTACTCACCTGAGCAACAGTAAACGAACCACTTACATTTATGTATCTGATTAATGTCTGATTAATCCTAGCTTAATGTCAGCTTAGTGCCAGGTACGCTTTTTGGTTTGTCTGGAAATTTGTATTTGCGTAAATCAGAGGCTACGATATCTAACCTAGTTCATCTGATCTAGTTCTCGCGTTACGTGTCTAGAGATGCTTCTCGTTCAAGCCTGAGTTCGGTCCTCTGGGCCGCAGCCCGCCCGGCCTCAAGCGCAGCGCTAAAACGCTCTACACTGATATTTATATCCTTAAAGAACGAGGAGTACGCAGCTTTACCGAAATTAATTACTTTATCCCGCTTTTCCGGGTCGGTCGCTACCACGTAGACCGCCGCCCCTGCGGCCGCTCCGGCCAACAATCCAACTACCGCTTTGCCCAATCCCATATAGCACGCCTCTACTTTCCTACGAATTTCTTAATCGCTTCTTTTGCCCCCGATGAGATGCTTGCCACCCGTATCAGTGGTGATGATATTATCTCATTGACAACGCGCGTTGTCGCGCTGACTTTATCCCCGATATCTTTGATGGTGCCGATGATGTCATCAAGTCGGCCGATTTCGCTGTTTACCCGCTTCACTGCATCGTTTAACTCGCTAAGGAGAGGTTTAAGCTGGCCATCCATATTCACAACCAGGGTGTCGACATTAACCAGTGTTTTCTTCAATTGTATAAGGGCCGAAACCGCAAATCCTATTAGTACTAAGAGCGCAATCGTAAGGATAACCCCTAACACCAGAGATGGTATCATGTTTTCCTCCTGTTTTCTGAAATTCTAGCACACGGTATTTTTTATTTCTACACATGAAAAAACCGGCGCTAAGAGTCTTAGTTACTCTTAGCGCCGGTTCCTTGCAGAGGTTGGTTTAGCTGAAAACTCCGGCGGGCCAGTTTTTTTGGCACGGGCCGAACTCGCACAAACGATAATCGATCGAGCAAACATAACACTTCTCGCGGAAGGTTACGAGCCTTGATAAATCTGAAACGGCATAGCGTCGCACGATCTTTGTTTCAAGGTATTGCTTGTCATTCGAAACATGCACGGTGTTACGGTTTTGGCTATGATTACTCATTATAAATCCCTGCTTCCATCCTAATGCTGGACTGCCGACATACAAACTGCATGACGTAAGGGCATCTCGCCAAGCGATACGCCCACCCTTGTATGGGCCTTACCTATAGATGTGCTTTTATGAACGTGCTTTCGAAAAGGTTGTTTTTTTTGCGATTACCAGCTAGATATTTGCTAGGTCTGCAAAATAGAAACTGCGTCGATTTGTATCGATAATGCTGTCGTGCTTGTTGCCGAACCTGTTATCGATCTTGATATCGACATAAGATTACTAGTGCGGTTATTGGTAAAAATAAAGATGGTGAGTCGTTCGCGATATTCTATTTTCAAATCTATTTTTGCGACTGAGGTTATTATCGGCGAAGCTGTCGTATCCTTTAGCATTGATGGAATAAAAGGGGGATTTACCAGGGTGGATGATAGCAACTATCAGCTCGGTGTGGAAAGGCAGGTGGAAAATAGTATAAAAATAACCGGACGATGTCCGGTTATTTTTATCGATACCGAAAAATTAAGAAGCCCCGCCTTGCCGTTTCACGAAATACATATTGCAGCCCGCTCTCTGCAGGGGGGTGTTCGCCTACCGATTTTACAAGTCCCTAATCGAGAGGGCTTTTGTGCCACCGGCTAGAGTTGATCACCCTATGTAATAGTGTTGGCTCAAATATACACTACGTTCCACTAACAAGGCAGAGCCTGTTATCTAACTTTCTAAATCAATTCTACCACACGGGTTCGGAGATGTGTCAATAAGAAAATTTGGCTAATTTAATTTAATATGAAGTTCGCGCAATTGCTGGTCGCTCACCGTATCCGGGGCTCCTGTCATCAAGCAGGAACCCGTTTGAGTTTTTGGAAACGCAATGACTTCTCGGATCGTTTTCTTCTGCAAAAGAATCGCCACCAGCCTATCCAGCCCGAACGCAAGGCCCCCGTGAGGCGGTGCGCCGTATTCAAACGCCTCAAGCAAAAAGCCGAATTTGTCGCGGGCTTCTTCGAGGCCCATGCCGAGCAAATCGAATATCTTCTCCTGCAATTGCTGGTCGTAGATCCTGAGGCTGCCGCCACCGACCTCCGTACCGTTAATAATCAGGTCGTACGCATATGACCTTACGTTAAGGGGTTCGGTATCGAGCAATGGAATATCTTCAACTCTCGGCATGGTGAACGGGTGGTGGTTTGGGTCTAACCTCTTCTCGTCTTCGTCCCATCCGAACAATGGAAAATCAACGAGCCAGAGAAACTTAAAGACATCCGGTTGAATAAGGCCTATCTGCTCGGCGAGCTTAATCCTGAGCGAGCCGAGTATCGAAGAGGCTTTGATAGGTTTATCCGCAGCAAAGAGCAATAAATCCCCCGGATTTGCTTTTAGCCGCTTAATGACACCCTCGAGTTGGTCTTCTCTAAAGAACTTAGCGATCGGCGAGCGTATGTTGCCCTCAGGCTCGACCGCGATCCAGGCAAGGCCTTTTGCGCCGTTGGCCGCCGCGAATTCTGCAAGTTCATCGATCTGGCTTCTGGAAAACGTGCCGCATCCGGGGGCTACTATACCGCGGACCGCCCCGCCGTTTTTAACTGTATCCGCGAAGACCTTAAAATCGGCATTCTCGACGATATCGCTGACGTCTTCGATTTCCATACCGTACCGTAAGTCGGGCTTGTCGCAGCCGTATCTGTTGATGGCCTCGTCGTATGCCATGCGCTGTATCGGCATCGGGAGTTTTACATCGACGATCTCAAAGACGTCGCGAACCATACCTTCGACAAGCTCAAGTATGCCCTCTTCGGTCATGAATGACATCTCCATGTCGATCTGCGTGTGTTCGAGCTGTCTATCGGCGCGCAAGTCCTCGTCTCTGAAGGCCCGTGCAAGCTGGTAGTACCGCTCGAAGCCGGCGACCATCAAAACCTGCTTGAAGAGCTGCGGCGATTGCGGCAGCGCATAGAAATGATGCGGCTGCAACCTGCTTGGGACCAGAAAGTCCCTTGCGCCTTCGGGTGTGCTCTTGGTGAGCATGGGCGTCTCTATCTCGATGAAACCGTTATTGTTTAAGTAATTGCGCACACACGAAACCACCCGGTGCCTTGTCATAAGGTTGTGCTGCATTTCAGCACGGCGCAGGTCCAAGTAGCGATATTTAAGCCTCAAGCTCTCATCGGTCGGTCCACCATCGATTTCAAACGGCGGTGTTTTAGACTTATTGAGGATTTCGATAGCATGGGCTTCGACTTCGATCTCACCGGTCGGCAGGTTCGGGTTTACAGTTCCCGCCGGACGTTCTTTAACGCGACCCGTTATATGTAGAACGTATTCGCTGCGTATCGTATGAGCGGTCTCAATCGCCGCGTGCTGCGTCGGGTCGACAACAACCTGAACGAGACCGCTCCTATCTCTCAAATCGAGGAATACAAGGCCGCCGTGGTCACGTCGTGTGTGAACCCATCCGGTAAGAACGACCTCTTCGCCAAGGTTGTTTTTTGTTACTGTCCCACATGCGTTGGTTCGCATCGCGAACCGTGCCAATTCATCCATTCAAATCGCTCCAATAGTATGTAATCATCGATTTTTCGTTACCATCGATTTATTTTGGTCTCTTACTAAATCCGAGAGCCGGTCGACAAGCTCGTTGAGCTTTATATCATATTGCTCTGAGGTTTTCATGTCTTTCACCTGAACGATACCGCTTTCAAGCTCTTGGGGGCCGAGGAAGATAGCGTAGCGAAAGCCCTTTTTGTTTGCATATTTGAGCTGGCCCTTGAGGCTTCTGCCCGCATAATCAATATCGGCTGCGATTCCTGCCCCCCGCAAGGCGTACAGTAGGCTTACCGCCGAATCTTTTGCGGCTTCGTCGGCTACGGCGATAAATGCGTCCGCCTTTTCTTCCATTGCGACGAAGGCGCCCTCTTTTTCAACGGCTATCGTAAGACGCTCCAGACCGATCGCGAAACCGATTCCCGGCGTTGGCGGACCGCCGAACTCTTCGACCAACTTATTATACCGGCCGCCGCCGCCGATAGCGTTTTGCGCACCGAGAAGCGGGCTGACGACCTCGAACGTAGTCTTTGTGTAATAATCGAGGCCGCGCACAAGCTCGGGCTTAATTATATACGTCACACCCTTCATATCCAGATAGTGACGAACCGCGTTGAAGTGATTCGTACAGTCTTGATCGAGGTACTCGGTTATCTTGGGGGCGTTTCCCATAACGCGCTGGCAGCTTTCATCCTTGCAGTCGAACAGCCGTAGCGGGTTCATTTCAACGCGTTTGCGACAATCCTTGCAGAGTTCTTGCTCGTGAGCAACGGCATATTGCCTGAGAGTCTCGATATATTTCGGGCGGTCGTTTTCACAGCCCATACTGTTTATATAGAGGGTCAGTTCTTTAAGGCCAACCGACTTGAAGTAATTTATCATCAAAAGGATGGTCTCGGCGTCGATGGCCGGGTCATCCGAACCTATCGCTTCGACGCCGATTTGGAAAAACTGGCGGAATCTACCGGCCTGCGGCCTCTCGTATCTGAACATGGGGCCTATGTAGTAGAGCTTCACCGGCTGGGGCAGCTGATTCATATTGTTATCGACGTACGCCCGGATGACCGGTGCCGTTCCCTCCGGCCTCAGGGTAAGACTTCTTCGGCCTTTATCCTCAAAGGTGTACATCTCTTTTTGAACTATATCGGTCGATGTTCCAATGGCCCGCTGAAACACATCCGTATGCTCGAAAATCGGGGTGATAATCGACTCGTATTCATATAGTTCAAATAAATCCGATGCTTTGCGCTCGAGGTATTGCCACTTCTTGGCCATATCGGGCAAAATATCGGTTGTTCCTTTTGGCGCGCTAAACCGCACGTGTGTTTCCTCCTTATGAGCGCGAATTCTTTTTTAGCCCGTAAAATACGGGTTATTCCTTCGCTCGTCGCCGACCGTTGTCGAAGGGCCGTGGCCCGGGTAGACTTTCACCTGGTCGGGATATTTAAATATCTGCTCCCTAACAGATTTTAACAGGCTTTCGTATGAGCCACCAGCGAAATCCGTTCGTCCGATCGATTGATGGAAGAGCAAGTCGCCGGTAAAAAGGGTGTTTCCGATGTTTACCGTTATACTGCCCGGCGAGTGACCCGGCGTTGCGAGTATTTTAGCCTCGAGATCGCCGAATTTTATAACCTGCCCGTCGGTCAACTCGAAATCGGGTGTAAATGTCTCGGGGTTTTCTCCAAGCCAGAATGCAAGGCTGATACTCGGCTCACTAAGCGCTACTGCATCTAACTTGTGGATACCGATCTTGGCGCCGGTTTTTCGTGCGACATCGAGCGCCGCTTCGAAGTGGTCGAAGTGTCCGTGTGTAAGGATAATATATTTTACATCCAACCCCTGGGCGGCGATGGTATCCATGATAACACCGGCGCTGCCGCCGGGGTCAATGACCATCGCCTCTTTTGTCGGCTCAGAGGCGACTAAATAGCAATTCGAATCTAAGTCGCCTACTACGAGTCTCTCCAAAAACATCCTGTTCTCCTGTTTTCCGTGTAAGAGATCAAACGGTTTTATATCGTGCATTACTGCAACGGCCGATGCTACAGTACAACACGTTAAAAATATTACTATAAAAATAAGTTTTCGCCGACTACCGGCGATTTCCTTTTCTGAGGATACCATTAGTTGCTGGTCGCAATACCTGGGCTTTGGCCTTAAAACGCCTTTTTGCTATCTAATAAGATGGTTACCGGGCCGTCATTTATACTGCTAACAGACATGTGCGCCTGGAACTCCCCTTCTTTTGCGGGGACAACATCGCCGAACTTTTGAACCGCCAGGTTATACAGATGCTTTGCCTCATCCGGAGGGGCGGCATCGGTAAAGCTGGGTCGGCGGCCCTTTCTCATGTCGCCGTACAGCGTGAACTGGGAGACAAGAAGCAGCTCGCCTTTGATATCCAGCAGCGATAGGTCGAATTTGCCGTCACGCTCGAAAATCCGCATGGTCGTGATTTTCTCGACCATGTAGTCGATGTCGGCCTCTGTATCGTCCCTGCCGACCGCGAGCAAAACTAAAAGTCCCTGCCCTATCCCGGCAAGAACTTCATCATCGACCGCAACACTCGCCCGCAAAACCCTTTGTATAACCGCCCTCATAAAAACCCCTTGGAATGTCGAATGAAAGTGGGAGTTGCTTTTAATTCGCAATTCGACATTCCCAATTCCCTTATTGTTTCGTTTGTTCTGTTTGCCACTTCGGGACAACTTTTTCGCGCTTATGCTTGCTAGGCTCGACGCGATAGACGTCGAAGACCGCGGGGACTTTCTTCACGCTGCCGATAATCGTTTGCAGGTGGCTTAAATTGCCGATCTCGAAAACGAAATTAAGTATGGCTACGTGGTCCCTGGATGTCTTTACGGCGGCGGAGAGAATATTTACCCCCGCATCACCGAGGACCGTGCTCACGTCGCGCAAGAGCTTTGTCCTATCCAGGGCCTCGACTTCTAGTTCTACCTGGAAGGCCACCGGCTGTTTTGCATCCCAAGTGGTTTCAATGATCCTGTCGGGGAACAACGTCACCAACTGCTTTGAGTTAAGGCAATCGTTTCTGTGTACCGAAACGCCCCGTCCCCTGGTCACAAAGCCAATTATATCATCATAGGGGACCGGGTTGCAGCAATGGGCGATTCTAACGAGCATATCGTCGATTCCCTTAACGACGACGCCGGTCTTGCTCGACGTGCGGCGGCGTTTCTGTGGGAATTCGAGCTTCAGCTCTTCGATCCCGTATTCCTGCTCCTCTTTATCCCCTTCTTTTACTTTAGCACTTGCTTTTGCGATTCGCTCGGCGCATTGTTTTGCCGATGTCTTGCCCGCGCCTATACTTACAAGAACATCTTCGATGCCCTTGAAATTAAGCTCTTTTGAAATAGTTTCAAGGACAGTCGCGGTCATGGGCGATTTAAGGCCGAGTTCGCACTTTCGCAGCTCTTTCTGCAGCATTTCCCGGCCGGCGGCCTCGCTGTCTTCCCTGTTCTCCTTGCTGAACCACTGCCTGATTTTATTCTTCGCCCTCGACGTCTTGACGATTTTCAGCCAGTCTTTACTGGGGCCTGCAGTGGCCTTTGATGTCAGAACCTCAACGAAATCCCCCGTCCGAAGCTTATACTCTAACGGGACGATCTGATGGTTTACTTTGGCGCCGATGCACCTGTGGCCGACATCGGTGTGAATCGTGTATGCGAAATCGAGCGGCGTTGCGCCCGCCGGCAGGTTGACGACATCGCCCTTAGGCGTGAAGATGTAGACCTCATCCTCGAAGAGGTCGATCTTAAGCGATTCCATAAACTCGCGCGGGTCTTTAAGCTCACCCTGCCATTCGAGCATTTGACGTAGCCAGCTCAGGCGCTCATCAAGCTTGCTTTCTTTTGCACCCTCTTTGTAGCGCCAGTGGGCGGCGATGCCGTACTCGGCCGTCCTATGCATCTGCTTCGTTCTGATTTGTATCTCAAGCGGCTTGCCCTTCGGCCCTATGACAGTCGTGTGAAGCGACTGGTACATATTGAACTTGGGCATCGCTATATAGTCTTTAAACCTACCCGGAATCGGCGTCCACATCGCGTGAATCGCGCCCAGAGCGCCGTAGCAGTCTTTAATCGTATCAACGGTCACCCTAACCGCCAGAAGGTCGTAAATCTCGCTAAACTCGCGCCCCTTTTTGACCATCTTCTCGTAAATGCTGTAGAAGTGTTTAGGACGCCCGCTTATCACGGTGTTGATGCCGAGGTTTTTTAACTCTTTCTTCAGTGAGCCTATCGCGCCTTTTAAAAACTCTTCGCGCTCGACACGCCGCTCGGCCACCATCTTTTGTATCTGCTCGTATTTTTTTGGCTCAAGCACCTGGAAGGAGAGGTCTTCAAGCTCCCACTTCAGCGACATGATCCCAAGCCGGTGCGCGAGGGGCGCATAGATCTCCAGCGTTTCGTTTGCTTTCTTGACCTGCTTTGCGTGGTCCACGTGTCTTATGGTTCGCATGTTATGCAGCCGGTCGGCAAGCTTGATGATAATGACCCTGATGTCGCGGGCCATCGCGATAAACATTTTCCGAAGGTTTTCCGCTTGCTCTTCTTCGCGGCTTTTGAACTCGATTTGACCGAGCTTGGTAACGCCGTCGATGAGGGCTACTACATCGGCCCCTACCTCTTTTTTAAGGTCTTCAAGGGACACGTCGGTATCTTCTACCACGTCATGCAGAAGCGCAGCGATGATGGTTGTCGTATCCATACCGAGGTCGGCTAAGATATCTGCGACTTCAACGGGATGGGATACGAAATCCTCACCCGACATGCGGTACTGGTCGCTGTGGAATTTTTGGGCAAGCGCATACGCCTTGCGGATCGCCTCAACGTCCACGTCGGGGTTATATCGTTTAATTTTAGTAATAAGACTTCGAATACGTGCCATATCGCTCCCTACCGCCCTTCGGTATAAAGATTTTACCACGCTCAGTAGCGGATTACGAAGTTGCAATTAATCTCTTTATCGGTCAAAAGCCATATTGCATTCATAAAGACAGGCCTTTTTTGCGATAATTGCTGCGATATCATTTGTTGCTTGCTTATAGCACCGGGGCGGTTAAAGCGATAACCTATTTTCCTAGCTCACAAATCGGTTCTGTGAAATGGGAATATATCGTGTATGGAACTTATATTGCTGAGGGACATCGTACTTATATTTGCGTTCTCAACTTTAATTCTCTACTTATTTAATCGTCTTCGGATACCCTCGATTATCGGCTTTATTCTTACCGGCGCACTTGTTGGTCCGCAAGGTCTAGGATTGATTAGAGCGTCAATTGAAGTAAGGAATCTAGCAAATATTGGCATTATATTGATGCTATTTACTATTGGCATCGAATTCTCGATAAAAACCTTTTTACAGGCGCGAAGGCCCGTTTTGCTTGGTGGGTCCTTACAGGTACTGCTTGCTGTTCTCGCCGGTACTTTCATTTCATCAGGTGCTGGACGACCTCTTAGGGAGGCCATATTCATTGGCTTTTTGCTGTCCCTCAGCAGCACAGCTATCGTGCTTAAAATATTTCAAGATAAGGCTGAACTCGATAGCCCACATGGCGCTACAACACTAGGTATATTAATATTCCAGGATTTAATAATAGTGCCGATGATGCTCGTAACACCATTTCTTGCAGGGGTATCAGGGAGCTTTTGGCAATCTTTATTCCTTCTTATTATAAAGGCAGCAGCAGTAATCTCACTGATCTTTCTTGCCGCTCGATGGCTTGTACCTAGCCTTTTATACCAAGTCACACGGACGCGTAGCTCTGAGCTATTTCTTCTGAGCATTGTTTTAATGATTCTTTCAATTGCTTGGCTCACGGCGAGTATTGGATTATCAATCGCACTCGGCGCCTTTCTGGCAGGCTTAATTATTTCCGAATCTGAATATAGTCAACAAGCGCTCAGCAATATTCTTCCATTTCGAGACGTTTTCACAAGTTTCTTTTTTATAACTATCGGAATGCTGCTCAACATAGATTTTCTTTTAACGGAGCCGCTTTTGATTATTTAAATCACTTTAGGCATTCTTGCCATAAAAGCCATACTCTCAAGCCTCGCTGTATCCATTACGGGTTTGTCCCTTCGCACCGCAATTTTAACAGGCTTTTCATTAAGCCAGATCGGTGAATTCTCCCTCATCTTATCCCAAGCCGGAGAAAGATATGGTCTCATCACGGGCAGCAACCTCCAACTATTTCTCGATATAACCGTCATCAGCATGGCGTCAACCCCCCTTGTTATGTGGCTATCACCCGTAATCGTTGAAACCGTTTCGAATTTGCCTTTGCCCAGCAGAATAAAGTCTGGCCGGTATCCTATACAAGTAATAAAAGAAAAACCTTTAAGAGAGCATCTGATTATTATCGGCTACGGTCTTAATGGCAGGAACCTTGCACGCACGGCCTCGGCAGCAAGCATTCCCTATGTTATCGTCGAAATTAATCCAGAGACCGTTCGATTCGAGCGAGATAAGGGCACGCCAATCTACTACGGCGATGCCACGCATGATGAAATGCTTAAACACGTTGATATCGGCCGTGCCAGGGTTGTTGTCGTGGCGATCTCAGATCCTGCAGCAACCCGAAGGATCATTGAGATTGCAAGGCGCCTTAATCCGGGAATATATATCCTTGTCCGAACTCGCTTTGCCAGTGAAGTCGAGCCGTTATATAAGCTTGGCGCAAATGAAGTTATACCTGAAGAATTCGAGACATCTATTGAGATATTTTCACGTGTACTAGCGCGGTACTTCGTGCCGACGGATGAAATCGAAAAGTTCGTGGATGAAGTGCGGGCGGAAGGTTACGAGATGTTTCGAAGCCTGCCAAAGAGATCGCTAGCAGTTGCCGATATTGGCCTGCAACTGCCAGATATCGAGGTCCGTACATTCAGGATTGCAGAAAATGCGGCGGCGGCTGGTAAAACATTAGGCATGCTTCAGCTTAGAAAAATATACGGTGTATCCGTGCTGGCAATACGCAGGGGTGCGCAAATTCTCTCAAACCCGGATGGTGATGCACAGCTTTATGCAAATGATATAGTCGTAGTTGTCGGAGAGAAGGAAAATATCGATACCATCGAATACATATTTCACAATATCGAGCCGTATCTGGGGAGCCAATCATGAACCCGTTATTTTATGCAGCGCTCTATCCCATTTTCAGACATAAAATAAGGAAAGAAACATAGAGCCCGTGGCTAAACATCACGGGCTCTATAATCATAAAGGATATAACCGCGCAGCGACTATGCTTTTGCAGTAGATTTAGCAGCTGACTGTGTCGGCGTGGGCACCATCTCCTGGTTGCCGTATTTCTTCTTAAGGTTCTTGTAGTACGGCTCGGCCTCTTTCCACACGACGAATATCGGTGATGCGAAGAAGATCGATGAGTATGCACCCGCGATCGTTCCGACCATCAGGGCGAACGCGAAGTCTTTCAACGTCTCTCCGCCGAATAATAAGATCGAGACGATCGGCAGAAGCGTCACCAGCGATGTGTTGATCGAACGCATCATTACCTGGTTGATCGACCTGTTTGCCATCGCCGAATACGTCGTTCGCACGACGTTCGTCGAGTTCTCCTTGATTCTATGGAATACGACAATCGTGTCATAGAGCGAATACCCGAGAATAGTCAACATCGCGGCAATCATATTCGGGTTCACCTCGCGCCCGACCAGCGCATAAATGCCGGCTGTAATCAGCAGGTCGTGGACAAGGGCGACGATAGCCGCGACCGACATCTTAAACTCATAACGAACCGAGATATATATCAACAAGATGACCATTGCGGCAATAGCCGCATAGATGGCGCGCTCCGTTATATGCGAACCCCAGCTTGCATCGACGGTCTTGGTCTGACGGTCGAAAACGCCTAGCTTCTTGTCGAGGGCGGCGAACAATGCTGCTTCCTGCTTAGGGTCGAGTTCCCTTGTACGGATGAGCATCTCGCTACCTTTGCTTTGCGATGCCTCGGACCCTAACTCGCCAATGGTTCTGTGTTCGATCGGCTGTATAACACTGTCAGCATGCCCTACCGATGAAACGACCGACCGGACCTGCTCGACCGAAACAGTTTTTGTGAATTTAACATCCGACGCACTACCGCCCTTAAAATCGATGCTGTAGTTAAAGCCCCGGACTAATATCCCAACCAAACTCAGAACGATGAAAAGCCCTGAAAGAGCAAACCACCAGGTTTTCTTACCCATGAAATCGAAATTACGCACTCTCGCTCACCCTTCCCGTTCTAACCAGCAAAGCCGGGCTCTTTACCGGCCATACCTGAGCCATTAAACCCAGTACGGGACGCGTAAAGAACAGCATTATCACAATATCCAGCGCAAGTCCGATAATGAGCGTTAGAGCAAACCCTCGGACCTCTCCGATTCCCACGAAAAACAGCACTAGAGCTGCAAACAACGTTACCAGGTCGGCATCAAGGCTGGTCTTGAAACCGTGCCAGAAACCACCATCGGCCGCTGTTCTAAATGTCTTCTTATTGCGAATTTCTTCTTTAAGACGCTCAAAAATAATGATCTTCGAATCGGCCGCAATACCGATACTGATAATCAAACCGGCAATACCCGGCAATGTAAGCGTCCAGCCTGCAGTACGCCCTATTGTTGCAACGGCACCCGCTACGAGGATGCCATAAATACTTAAGCCGGCCCATGTTACCAAACCAAGGCCCTGGTAATACGCTAACATATACAGGGCTACCAGCACGAACCCGATGAGCCCCGCTATAACACCAGCTTGCAGTGCATCGGCGCCGAGCTTCGGACCTATTCTGTCTGCCTGTGATATCTCGAGGGCTACGGGAATTGAACCTGTGTTCAAAACAAGCGCGATCTCTTTAGCCTCATCAATCGACCCGATGTTATTAATCTCCGCTTTGCCATCAGGAATCGCTTCCTGAATATTGGGCGCCGTAACGATCTTGTTGTCGAGTACGATAGCCAGGTGTTTGTTTACGTTCTGTGCGGTGATCTGCGCGAATGTATTTGCGCCTTCATTATCAAACGTCATGCTAACCAGCGGTGTTTGCCCAAGCTGGCCACCATACGTAGCTTTTGCGCTCTTCACCTTATCACCAGTCATAAGAACAGGCCCCAGAACATCCTTGCCCTGCTTTTTAAGCGTATTGAGCTGGCTATCCTGATAGTTAGCATACTCGTCCTTCACGATTGCGAATTGGAGAACCGCAGGTTTTCCCAGGATCTCCTGAGCCTTTTCGGGATCTTTGATTCCCGGCAGCTGCACCATGATATTGCGTGCGCCTTCCCTCTGGATATCGGGCTCGGCAACACCAAGTGCGTCGACGCGCTCACGCAGTACATACTCGGCTTGTTTCACCTTTTCATCGGTGACTTTCGAGCCCGGCGAGTCTTTGGCCGTATAGATGATGCTTAGACCGCCTTTTAGGTCGAGCCCCAGCTTCACAGATTTATTTAACGGATAAATCATAAAGATAGAGCCAACTACAAGAACAAGTATGAGACCAAGCGATAATAAGTGTTTTGTCTTATCAGTCAATTCCTTCCCCCCTACAAAAGCTTAACGCCATTAATAATCAAACCGAATTTGCAGCCGAGAAATTCAGCTGCCCTACGGCATATTACCATACGCGACAGGAATATTTCAAAGTATTCCATGACTTGACTTATGTTCGTGTCGATATCTATTTCGAGTTCTATCAATTTTCGTTCGTTATCGACCCGCAAAAACGACCTTTGCGCAGCTAAATTAACTCTGTCATGGATATCTGTGGTGAGCGGGTCTGGGGTTCGCACGCGGCTTCTGTGCACGTCGGTTTTGTCTGCAAGGATAATCGCCGCCCCGATTGGGCTTGTCGCCATACCGTACTCTTCTTCGTGGTTGCCCATGGCGTTCATCACTAAAATCATTTCCTCGGGCGCCATACCCAGGCGGAAGAAGATGGTTTGGGCCATCATGGCCGCGGATACTGCGTGGAAGCTTCGTCCAACTGAGTTTCCTATATCATGCAGATAACCCGCGATTCCCGCCAGCTCTGCCTCGCGCTCGGGAAACCCCAACCGTTTCAGCACATTCATCGCGATATGTGATACGAGGTCGGCATGGCGGAACCCGTGTTCCGTAAAACCTATCGCCTCCATATGCTTATCAGCTTGGGCTATGTACGCTTTTACATAGGGATCTTCTTTTATTTCATCTAAAGTCACGGACATAATAATATCTTCTCGCTGCTGGTAAGAAGTTCCCTCCAATTTCCAAAAATAAGCTAATAACGTCTTGATAGCTACATTGGTTATTATACTATTTAACGCGGCCATTGTCAGTGAATTCTCTATTTTTATGGAAGCGGGTTATCGCTCTGCAAGCGTTTGGGGGCAGATCGAATCGTGCGATCCTATTTTATCCTTATATAACAACCCGAAATATCCCGCTTGATAAAGCCGGATATTTCAAGTGTAAGCAGCAGTGCGGACACGGTCGCGATGGAAGTATCGGCCGCAACGGTTAAATCATCGAGCCGTTGCGCCTCCCAACCCATGAGTTCCAAAAAATCCTTTTCGGCCCGGTTAAGAGTATCGGTATGGGGACGTAAAAAATGCTCGACTCCCAATAGAGAGAGAACGTCCTCTGCCGATTCAACCAGGTATGCGCCTTGTTTGATGAGCTTGTTCGCGCCCCGGCTTACAGCGCTTTTGCTAAAGCCTGGTACGGCTAAGACCTCGCGCCCGTAATCCAGCGCAAAGTCGGCGGTGATGAGCGCCCCGCTTTTGATGCCCGCCTCGACTACGACAACCGCCTGGCACATGCCGGCAACGATTCGATTGCGTGCGGGAAAGTGGTGCGATAAGGGCGGAGTACCTGGAGGATACTCTGAGATCAAAGCGCCGTTTTCAGTAATCGTTTTAAACAGATTCTTGTTTTCGGGCGGGTAGACCATATCCAGCCCGCATCCTAAAACAGCATATGTAGTGCCGCCGGCATCGAGCGCCGCGGTATCGATTCCCCTGGCCGCCCCGGAGACGATCACGACACCGCTCGCCGCCAGCTCTGCGGCAAGCTCCTCGGCCATAGCTTTCCCCTGCACCGTCGCCCTGCGCGCCCCCACAATGGCGACAGCGGTCTGTATTTCCTTGAGGCGCCCTTTGACGAACAGGGCTTTTGGGTGGTTTTGAGCTTCCTTAAGTAATTGAGGATAATAATCATCTTCAACGGTCACGATAGTGACGCCATCGCTCGTGAGGTCTGCGTAAAGCCTATCTATATCGAGAGACTTCCTATCCGTGACGACCCTACACGCCGTCTGCTCATCTAAGCCTATATCGATCAAGTCGTCCTTGCCGGCTTCCCATAATTGACGCGGACCCCCGGCTTTATCCGTTAGAACATAAATCCTATTGCGCAATCCCGGAACCATCTTAACCCCAAGCCAGTATTTCCTGTTGTCGTTATGCGAACCGTTTTCTGTCATCTAAACTTTTTCCCTCTTCTAGAAGAACTGCCGGTCTAAAGCCCGATATTGCACGGCTTCCGCCACGTGTTCGACATCGATGGTGTCGTGTTCGGCGAGGTCGGCGATAGTGCGGGCTACTTTCAGGACGCGCTCGTATGCCCGGCCGCTTAAGCCCAGCTTATCGATGGAGGCCTCCAGAAAAGAGGCTGCAGAGGGGTGCAAACGGCAAAACGTTTTGACCTCGCCCGCTCTCATCCGGGAGTTCGTCAGGATGCCGCGCCCGTTTCCTTTGGTGTGCTCGGTAAATCGCTTGATCTGTAACGCCCGTGCCGCTTCAGTCCGCCGTTTTATTGCCTCGGACCCCTCGCCCTCTTTCGAATGCAAGAGTTCCTCCTTGCCCAGCCGCGGAACATCTACATGTATATCGATGCGGTCGAGAAGCGGCCCCGATATCCGACCCCGGTAGCGCTGAATGGCATGCGGATTGCAGATACATTGCTTGGCCCTATCCCCGAGATGCCCGCACGGGCATGGGTTCATCGCCGCAACCAGGGTAAAGCTCGCCGGATAGGTAAGTGAGCCTGCGGCTCGTGAAATCGTTACCTTGCCTTCTTCTAAAGGTTGCCGCAAGACTTGCAGGACGCCTTTGGAGAATTCGGTAAACTCGTCCAGGAAGAGGACCCCGTTATGCGCGAGCGACACCTCCCCCGGGCGCGGGTGGCTTCCTCCGCCGATAAGGCCTGCGTGACTTATGGTATGGTGCGGCTCCCTGAACGGGCGAGTAGCGAGAAGCGACTCGCCGGGATGCAGCAACCCCGCGACCGAATATACCTTCGTGACCTCGATAGATTCCGATAGCGTTAGCTTTGGCAGGATCGACGGCAGTCTCGAGGCCAGCATTGTTTTACCCGAGCCGGGTGGTCCGATCAAAAGAATATTATGTCCCCCGGCGGCAGCCACTTCAAGCGCCCTTTTAACGTGGCCCTGGCCCTTCACATCGGCAAAATCCAAACCCCAGTGACCCTCTTGAGAGTCCCTATGGTTTTCGTCGTGAGCCGTAATCGAAGCCTTGCCCGTGAGAAAATCTACCACCTGATTGAGATTAGCGACAGGCAATACCTCCACCCCATCGACCACAGAAGCCTCGGGGGCATTCTCTCTTGGGATGATGACGCCTTTTTTGCCGAGGGTTTTCGCGCAAATCGCGATCAACAAGGCTCCCGTGATTCTTCTAATCTCTCCGGTCAGGGATAGTTCACCTGCGATGAGATAGTCATCGAGCTTGCCCTGGGGAACCTGCTCGGTGGCCGCCATGATACCGAGGGCGATCGGAAGGTCGTAGACCGGCCCTTCCTTTCTGATGTCAGCAGGTGCAAGGTTGACGATAACCCGCTTAAGCGGAAATTCGAATTCCGAATTTGAGATACCGCTTCGCACACGCTCTTTCGATTCCTGCACGGCGGTGTCCACAAGACCCACGATATTCACTGTTGGGATGCCGAGAAAGACATCGACTTCCACCTCAACGGGGAAGGCGTCCATACCAATAACGGCGGCCGATAGCACCTTTGCAAGCATATTTCCCTCCCATATGCACAACTGCGCATTTACGCTACTATGCAAACTCTATGCAATCTTAGCCGTTATTCGCTTATGGGGCAATAGGTTTTGCCGGGGAAATTAGAGAAGTTGCCAGATTATTTTAGCCGCTTCCGCCCTCGTTATGGTTTCGTCCGGCTGAAACAAGCCATCGGGATAGCCCGTGATAAGGTTATATTTTTTAGCGGTCAGGATATAATCCGACGCCCAGTGCCCGATTATATCCGGGAAGGTCTCGCTCGTCGTATCCAGCTTGAGCCCCTGGGCCTTCACGATCATCTTAACCGCCTCGGCCCTGCTCAGCACCTGATCTGCCTTAAAACTATTACATGCATATCCATCTACCACTCCGTTTTGGCGCAAGGTCTTCACATAGGAGTACGCCCAGTGGGACGGCGGCACATCAACGCAATCGGCGGCCTGCGTTTCGCTCACACTCCAGCCTTTGACTTTGCAGAGCATCTTTGCGAACTCGGCGCGCGTAACAGTTTGCCCCGGCATGAATAACCCGCCTTTATAACCTGTGACTGTTCCACGCATCATCAGGTCGAAGATATAAGGGGCACACCAGTCGGTGCTTTTTACATCTGCGAGTTTCGTGTTTGCAAAACCCGTCAGTTTTAAGCATGCAGACAATTTATCATTTGGTTTGAATGTTCCGTTCGGGTTACCCGAGATCTGGTTCATGTAAAACATCGCCGTTATCGCTTCGGCATACGGCGATGACTCCGGCACATCCGCAAAATATGGTTCATAGGAGTGTGGCGCTGCCGGTGCGGAGCCGATGTCTTCTGACGGCCCGCCCTCGACTATTTGGATAATGGAATTGTAGAGCCACTGTGTAAACCCGCCCCGGGATATCGGGTCGTTGGATTTGAACATGCCGCCGGTATCTGTCTCAATGAAACTATGCGAAACAGCCGACTCGATATATTTTGAGTAAGGGTTGGATGCGGGAACGTCCTTGAAGAACCCGTGATGCGTCGTTTCGGGGTTCAAACCGGCAGATTTAACCACCAACTTAGCGGCTTGTGCCCTTGTAATCGAACCTGTTTTATCTGATTTGTTGCCGTTCGGCGCAATCGCGATAGCATAGATATCGGGAAGCTCACCGTTGACCGTTATCTGAGCGGCCCATCCCGTCCCCAAGAAAAGGTTATTGGCCTTGGAAATAGTTTTGCCCCCGCCCACCAACTCGACCTTATATCCAGGGGCTGCCAAACCGCTTATCGTAATCTGAAAGCCCGGTTTCTTAGGATTCTCATCGACAAGCTGAAGGGCGAAACTATCGCCGCTTGTGGGGCTCATAATTATCGGCGGAACGACATCGTTTACCGTGGTCTTCACGGCACTTACCGTAAACTTCGCTTTGGATATATCGACCCCCTGATCCTTCAGGTCGGTATCCGTTAGAAAG
>NZ_JBTSLF010000003.1:0-44757 GCF_054640775.1 Candidatus Aquicultor sp.
GTTGGTTGTCTTTTCATTCTTCTCATGCTCTTACCTCTTTAGTGATAATCATCATAATCGACGACGTAAGCATCGCTGCCGATAAACTCGAAAAAGACTCTCCAGTTTCCGGATACCTTCACAGCATATTGGTCTTTTTTATCCCCTGTCAGCCTGTGTAAGTTAGAGCCCGGATAATTCATGTCTTTTATGTCTTTTATTTCATTTGCAGCGTTTAGTCTATCAAGAATTCTCTCAAGCCGGTCAGCGTGTTCGGGCTTTATGCCTTTCTTCTTTCCTGTATAGAAGAAGTCTTCGAGTTCTTTGTGTTTGAACGACTTGATCATGAGCCAATCGTAACCTATTAGGTTACGATTGTAAACAGCCCCGGTGACATCCGTCAGCTTAACTAGCAGGCTATATAATTCTTAAATATTGTGAATTTGTGCAATCGCTAAATCAAGGAGAATAAAACCTCCGGTATCACTGCCAGGGCTATCCGTGGAGGATAGGGGACTCGAACCCCGGATTTCTCGGTGTGGAAACGTTCTCGTGATGACACGAGATATACCTCTTTCATATAAGCGACCATGCGGCCGGGTTTTTGGTTAGCGGCCAAGTGGGCGCTGCCAAATCAGAATCACTACCGTTATCAGCACAAAAATAATGATGAGCGCGGGTAGGAAGAGTTCCCTTGCGGGGAAGGAAGGTGGACTCACCGTTGTCGTAGTTGTGCTTTGGCGGGTTCTTAATCTAGCCGGCGTTGTTGTAGGGGTAGTTACGGTTGTGCTGGGGCCCAACGTTGTGGTCGGCGCAAGTGTTGTGGTTGTGGCAAGGGTGGTCGTGGTACTACTTGTTGTGGTAGTGGATGGGGCGGTTGTTGATGTTGTTGTGGTCTGTCCCATACCAATATGCCCAAGCAATGCCGGGAGGATAAACAGTGTCGTTATAACAACTATTGTAGCAAAGAGCAATAAACGCCGTTTCATTTTGTCCTTTTTATCTTAGCAGCGCTTGTGCTGCCAATTTATGATTCGCACCGACCGGTAATCATCATGCCGGTTCAATCTCTCTAGGGGATTATTCCCAGGAATACGAGTTTTATAAAGGATTCACAAGGATACGTTTGTTGCCTGATAGCAGGGTAGTAATAGAGACGCAAAAAACATACCCCCACAGAATGGGGGTATGTTTATCTATATGTTGGCTTGAAAGAAACCGTATTTCTACTTTTCGCCTTCGGCGTATTTGTGAAGCTTGACTTCGACTTTTTCCTCGAGGCCTGCATAGTATTCTCTTAAAATCTCGAGAACCTCTGGACGGCTGAAGTGATCCGGCACTTCTTCGTTCTTTGAGAGCATACTGCGAAGCTTGGTACCGCTGAGCAGCAGGCGATCTTCTTTGCCATGCGGGCAGGTTCTCATTGAGGCCATACCGTCGCACTTGGTGCAATAGAAAGTCCAGTCTATTTTAAGTGGTTTTGTCTCGAGAGCGCCTTTGGGAATCTCATCGAAGATGTGGTGAGCATCAAATGGGCCGTAATACTCGCCAACACCAGCGTGGTCGCGGCCTACCAGAAGGTGGCTGCAGCCGTAGTTCTGTCTGAAGGTCGCATGCAGCAGAGCCTCGCGCGGGCCTGCATAGCGCATCTCCATCGGGTAACCTGCTTGGATGACTGTATTTGGAACGAAGTAATGCTCGACTAACTTATCGATGGCTTTAACCCTGACTTCCGCCGGGATATCGCCGGGTTTTAATTTTCCAACGAGCTGGTGGATGAGAACGCCATCGGTGATCTCAACAGCGATTTTCGCGAGGTACTCATGAGACCTGTGCATCGGGTTTCTGAGCTGAAGTGCAGCTACTGTGCTCCAGCCTCTCTCATCGAACGCTTTTCTGGTCTCGGCCGGGCGCATATAAACGCCACCGAACATTTCAGGGAAGTAGCTCTCGCTAAATACCTTTACGGTACCGGCAAGGTTAACATCGCCCTGTGCCATGACTTTCTGAACACCTGGGTGACCTTCCATATCATCTGTTCTAAATACCTGCTTGCACTCGTGAACTTTGTCGATCTCGTACTTCTCGGTGATGGTCATACTACCCATAAGTTCGCCGGATTCCGTATCGACTAGTGCGACTTCCTGGCCCTCTTTAAGATTGTTGGCCTGCTCTTTAGAAGTCGATAGTGTAATCGGGATCGGCCAAAAAACTCCGCTGGACATTGTGTACTCATCGACAACACCCTGCCAATCTGCTTTGGTCATAAATCCGTCGAGTGGGGTAAAGGCACCGATACCCATCATGATAAGGTCACCTGTTTCACGTGAGGACAACATAACCTTCTCAAGAGTTTGGGCCTTTTCGTATTCTTGCTTCAGCGCTTCACCACTGAGCAATAGCGGCTTAAGATCACCACCGCCATGAGGGGAAACTAGACCTGACATAATACCTCCTTGTTTCAATTGATGGTTGTATTTAAACAAGTTATAAGAAGATTCTTGGTAAGCCGTGATGGCTCACGCACAGCTTGCTCATTCGCTATGCAGACGAGTAAATGTTATGCAGACATCATTCACACCAAGCTTGCCAAGAAACTGTGCCCGCCAATCAACCAGTATTAAGTTTTATAAATGACACCGCCGAAGTTTAAAGTAAACCGGTTGTGCCATAAGTTAATAAGGAAAAAAGATTGTAACAATTGTTCCATTCAGGATAACATTGCGGCACTTATTTGTCAAGCAAGTAGCAAGTGTTGATTTTAAGGAATTTTAAAATATGGGCTGGTGAGGTAATTACCTTATAGGATTGAGGATAGGCACCTAAAGAAGGAAGGACGGTCCGGGAGGACCGTCCTTTTGTGCAGGAAAAATACGTTTTTAGTGACCGCCGCCCGATATAAGACCGGAAGCAGCGCCTATAAGAATAAGTACCTCCAGAATCGCAAGAACAGCGTAAATTGTATCGCCCTTTTTAAGGAGCGTCGGCACAATCGCTATATAGCAAAATATAGTTATGGTTGCCAAAAACGCGATAGGGAAGAGGTTGATGAAATCACCAAACTTGTAGAGGTTAACCCACGTCCATCCGTGATGAATGCCATTCTCCTCTAGCAGCTTGTCATAAGCGGTCTTCTTCGCTTCACTGCCGGCTTTTTCAGTAGCGCCTCCGCTTACGCTCGCTTTGACTGTTTTGCTTGCGTCTCCATTAGCGCTTGCGCTAGCTTTTGGAGCATCACTCCAGTTATTAATAACATCATCGATGGCAAGTTTAGGGGGCATGAACCCCGTAACGTACACTAAAAAAGTTAATGCAATACCTATAAGGCCAATCTTCATGCAAATGTTCAGGATTCTACCGTAGATAAGTTGCTCTTCGATTGCCTTAATGCCGGCTTTCTCCGAGCCGGTCTTGGCCGAACCTTTTATCTTGCTGACCTCAGTTATTTCTGCCATGTTTACACCTCCCGGGTAAAGACTTTCCGTGTAAAGGGAAGCCTAAGTTTACTTCATGATATGGACACCTTTAAGTATCGAGCTAGTGGCCGAGACGCACAGGATAATGATAACTATGACCTTAATTACATTCGGCTTAGTTTTTGGCAGTAACCGCACTCCAATGAATGAGCCAAGCATAATTCCTATGATGGACGGAACTATGATCAATGGAATAGCTGCGCCATTGTTAAAATAAACCCATGCGGCTGAGGTGTCCGTTATTGAAAGCAAGAACTTGCTTGTCGCTACCGATACCTTAAGGGGGGCACCCATTAAGAGGTTTAACACGGGCACGTTTGCCCATCCGGCGCCAAGGCCGAACATTCCGGCGAGTACGCCTATGAAAATAAAAGAAACGAGGCCGATAGGCGTTTTATGAATCTTCCAATCGATCTCTTGGTTGGTCGCACTCTCATGGTAGATGCCGGTAAGTTTAAGAATCGAAGAGAGCTTATCGGGTTTCTTGACTTCAGGGAAGTCGGATTTCTTGGCTTTAAGCATTACCACGACGATTCCCAAGACGACTACCCCTAAGGCAATCTGCATGACGTCTTTTCCACCCGGTAACCCCGAGACAAAGATTCCTAATTGCGCGCCTATTATCGAGCCAATGGATGCCATTAAAGCAACGGGTATTGCGAGGCGCAGGTCGGCAAGCCCCTTCTTTAATAATCCCGGCCCTGCCGCAACAGATCCCGAGAGCGCTACTAACAAGCCGGCGGCTTTAACAAAATTCATACCGAACGGAAAGAAACTGCCGACTATCGGTGTGAAGAGAACGCCACCGCCGACGCCTCCTAACACAGCTACAACGCCCATAGCTAAAGTAGAGAAGAATAGCACTAAGGGCCACATCCACCACTGCATACTAGAGCCTTTTGCCACACCGTCCGCAGCTAATGCAGGTGCTGCGAATAGCATCAAAAGCATTATTGCTGCAAGAAGGGTTGCACTGAAGGTTTTCTTACGTAACATAGATCATCCTTCCTTCTAGAGTTATTTGGCCCAACGATCGTTATCCGACTGAAATATTGAGCGCAAGAACCCTACAGCAAAAACCCCTAAGTACGTCACTCTTGTTACATGATAAAGCCTAAAAAAACTAAACTTATAAATAAATTAACTTTAGCTTGCGAAAGCCATGGCCATGGTTTCTCGCGGGTGGTTTGCGTGCAGTATTTTTGCGCTCAATATGAGTCTTAGTCGTCGGATAACGCCGGTTTAGAGCCATAAACCGACCGACATCTCTACTTGAGCACCGTAGGAATGTAGATTTGCATAGAGCCTGTGTATGCGAAGGGGTTCCTAACGATACCTGTCATAAACAATTGGTCATTGCGGTGTTCTTGTTTATTGTTGGTCTTATAGGTTGCCTTCGCAAACACAGGCGCCGCGACTAAGACTTTTTTTCAAGAGATGTCTGCATAACAGCTTGCAAGCTACTTTTAATATAAGCAACACTAGGTGCTATCGTCAATAGCATTCTACGTATATTTACGTAGAATGCATAAGGAAAAACACAAATCCATAGGTAAGAGGATACCCATGCAGTGAAATAGTTAAAACCACAATTTTTAAATCTTTAAAGTTTTTTATGTGGGGCAGGGTATTCGCGGATCAAGAAATGAGGAACTTGCAGAAAAGGGCAGAAAGTAGAGCGAAATAAAAGAAGGATGGTCTCCCGAACCATCCTTCTTTTAAAAAGGGAATGCATCATTATAATATTTTGTAGCTGCACATGCGTAGGTTGGTCTTCCTGAAACCGTCATAAACAATTGGTCATTGCGGTGTTCTTGTTTATTGTTGGTCTTATAGGTTGCTACGCATGTGCAGAAAACACAAACAATTATTCACCTATATGGATAATTCCTGATGCCGCAAACGCGAGCACCAACACCTCAGCAATTGCGATAATCGCGAAGGTCATATCTTTTTTGCGAAGCAACTTGGGCAGTATCGCAAGATAACAAACTATGCTTATGGCTCCCAAAATTGCAATACCAAAGAAGTTAAGCATATCTCCGTGCTGGTACATACCGAGCCAGCTCCATCCCGGCGTAATCCCCGCGATCTTCATGTATTCACTTGTGGATAGATGCCAATACTGCGGTACTTGATCCAGCGGCATTTTCGGCGTTAAGATTCCGCTTAAATACACTATGAACGAAATCCCGATACCCGCGAGCCCTACTTTTCTTCCCATGGAAAGGATATTGGCGTAGACAAGCTGCTCTTCTGTGGCTCTAACCGCCGGAGCGTCACCAGTCTTTACTTCGGTTTTTGGTTGGGGCTCTATCTTTAATGCCTTACTTCTCGTTTTTGAAGCGGCCATATCGACCTCCTTATCTATAGAACTTTCATGTGCTCATAACAACAGAGCTGTAAATTGATCTTAGACTCCATAATGGAGCAACCTTAGAAAGCTACTAAATTCCAAATCCTTTAAGAAGCGCTCTAAAGCCGGATAAGAACAGCATCGTAATAACCGCGTATCTGATTACCTGTGGTTTGGCCTTTGTGAGTAGTTTCGCCCCTACAAAGGCGCCAAGCATCATGCCGATAATCGATGGTGCAACCACAAGTGGAAGAACCGCTCCCTTGTTAATATAAATCCATGCGGCCGATGTGTCGGTTATTGAAAGTAAGAAACTGCTGGTCGCAACCGACAATTTTAGTGGTGCGCCCATAACTAGATTTAAAACAGGCACGTTTGCCCATCCGGCGCCTAAACCAAACATGCCAGCCATAAAGCCGATAAAAGAAAACAAAATTAAGCCAACCGGAGTCCTATGAATTTTCCAGTCGATATCCTGCTTAGTTGAATCCTCATGATAGATGCCTGTAATTCTAAGCGCTGTTGATAGGGAATCGGGAATCTTTACATCGGGGTACTCCGATTTTTTCGCCAAAACCATTACTACGACGATTGCAAGGATAACCGCACCTAAACCTATTTGAACAACCTGTGCTGGAAGCGCGAGGCCTACGGCGGCTCCAAAAATCGAAAATATCGATGCTATAAGTGCAACCGGCATCGCCAGTCGCAGGTCAGCCATGCCTCGTTTTAAGAGGCCCGGTCCGGCCGCCAGTGATCCCGATAAAGCGATCATAAGGCCGGCCCCTCTAACAAAGTCGAGGTTAAAGGGGAAAAAGCTACTGACTATCGGTACGAAGAGAACGCCGCCACCTACGCCGGCTGGAATCGCCACCACTCCCATTACGAAAGTAAGCGCGAATAATCCCAACGGCCAAACCCACCAGGGGGTTTCTGAATGCACACCAGGCACTACGCCGACGGTTGCAGCTAAAGCCGCGTTGGTAACGACCATAATGGAAATAAAAATAGCCCCGAAAAGAACGCCAAGTAATTTTTTCTTCAAACTGTGTCCCTCCTTTCTTTTGGGATTTCCGAATTTGGCTTTAACTTCCATTCCACCACGATGATCGGGAATGCACATCGGGGCGATTGCTGAATTATTAGCAAAATATTTACATTAGATTTACTACCGATGACCTGGGGTAATGGCATGGCCGGCATAAGAGTAATAACTCTCGGCGTCTACAGCGATATCAAGTGGGTAAAGTAGTATATATGACTCATGCACAATAAGGGTATAACACGCGACATAAGTGAGAAATTGTCTTGTGATTAAGTGAAGGGTTTTTACGTAAACCGTTGACGAAAAAACCCATAGTGGTAATATGAAATTAAGGCTGCAAGCTGGATAAAACTTTCTTTGATAAGCGCCTCGAACGCTGACTGCTAAGGCACACATATCGCGGTCGATTTGTTAGAAATTCCTTACCCCACAGAGTAAATCAGGCCTGGAAAAAGATAGAGAACGCATTTCGGGCGATAATCGGGCGAATTTATTTTTTCATTCGGATAGTAACAATAGTTACTTATTGGGAAACTGCATCAGCAGAGCGCGCATAAGCGATTGCTGAAGACGCGGAGAAATCAAGGAAAGTTAAAAAGAAAGGAGGTTGGTGCTCATGGCTAAGAGTTCTGGTAAAACAGGGAAGAGACCGTATGTGAAAACAGCGCTTTACGGTATCGTATCTCTGGCGCTGTACGTTACTGTATTTGAAAACGAGAGCTTTGTTAGAGAGACCTGGGCGAAAGGTGGAGTATATGCAGTTTTACCGCTCGCTACCGTTTTCGTTTTCTCGTTTGTACACGGGTCGTTCGCAAACCACTTCATGACATCATTAGGTCTAGTAGCGAAAAAGCATTAAAATTGCGGTCCTTGACAATCGTATACCGGGCAAGGCTTTGGATGGATAATTCAAAAGAAGGAAGGGTGGTAAATGTCCAGAAGAAAAGTTATCATCCCGGCGCTTTTAGCGGCTTTTGTCCTGCTGCTGGTCACAGCAGGCCCAGCGTTCGCGACTGGTGAAGCGGTTAAGGCGTTCTCGGGAAATAAGTTTATTGAACTTACTATTTTTAATGCGGTGTTCTTGTTTATTGTTGGTTTTATAGGTGGATTAGTTAGCGGATTTATAGGATCGGGCGGCGCTTTCGTATTAACGCCCGCAATGATGAGTCTTGGCGTGCCCGGATTAGTTGCGGTGGCAAGCAATATGTGCCATAAATTCCCAAAGGCACTGGTTGGTGCGATCAAGCGCCGTAAGTACGGCCAGGTCGACCTCAAGCTAGGGTTAACATTAGGCGTATCTGCGTCGGTAGGCGTAAAGATCGGTATTGTTTTTCAACAATATATCCACTCTCTGTGGGGGGATGCCGGCTCGAATCTTTATGTCAGCTTTGCGTTCCTCGTAATTCTAATAACGGTAGGGGGCTATGTCTTCTACGATGCATGGAAAACCAAGAAAAACCCCGGCGCTGCAGGGACTCCCCGTTTAGCGCAACTCGTTCAGAAGATTAACATCCCGCCGATGATGAACTTCAAAACGGCAGGCATAAGGGTATCTATGTGGGTTACTATACCTGTTGGTCTTGCAACAGGTCTTCTTGCGGCGACAATTGCAGTAGGCGGTTTCATCGGTGTCCCCGGAATGATCTACGTACTTGGCGTATCAAGCCTGATAGCGTCGGCGTCCGAGCTTGTTATCGCATTCGTTATGGGCTTCGTTGGCTCGACAGAGTGGGCGCTGGTCGGTAACATCGATATCAGGCTGGTGCTGTTGATCCTTGCCGGATCGCTTTTCGGCGTTCAACTTGGTGCGTTAGGGACAACTTACGTAAAAGATCACATGATTAAGGTTGTAATGGGAAGCATAATGCTCATAGTTGCTCTCAGCAGGGGCTTTGCAATTCCAAAATATACGAATCAGCTTGGCCTAACACATGTAGCTAAAAGCCTTATACCCACACTGGACTCTATAAGCTTCTATATTATGGCCTTTGCTCTTTTGCTTGGTGCTGCAATAATCCTGGGTAGCATGGTAAAAGGAATGCGACAGCAAAAGGCTGCCCCGGGATTTGAGGAAGTTAAGAGCCTAGAGAAAGCCGTAAACTAAAGCATTATGGTTATTAGATATTCAGCCGGCGGTAGGCAAAGCAGGATATCGCGTTACTGCCGGGTAGTGAGGAAGCGATGATTATGGGTAAGTTGTTACCATTTAAAAAGGTGAAGAATATATTGATTCTCGCCGCATTGGATGGGTCCGATTCTGGCAAGAACGCTTTTAGACAAGCTCTAAGGTTTGCACGTAAAGAGCGGTGCTCGATTACAGCTGTAACGGTTATGCCAACATACGAAGGCGAACTTGAACTAATCGGCATCCAAAATATGAAGGAGTCTTTTAAGGCACCCGCCGAAACGATTCTAGCAGAAGCACGACGGATAGCCGAGAAAGAGGGTGTCCAAATCTACACGTTTCTCGCCGAAGGTGATATCCACGAGTCGATAATCGATCTGGCGGTTTCTCGCGATTGCGATCTAATCATCATGGGCAGGAGGGGTCGTACCGGGTTTGAGCGGGCCTTCATGGGAAGTGTCACGGCGCGTGTTATCGGCTACAGCCCGATAGATGTGCTTGTCATGCCACATGACAGCATCATTAAATGGGACAATATTTTGCTAGCGGTGGATGGCTCGCACTATAGCGAGATCGCCGCAAGCAGGGCGATAACGTTTGCGCATACGTACGGCAAAGAGATTAACATCCTATCGGTCGTCGATATACCAGCCGAAGCGTATGGCGAAGCCCCGGACTACGTTGAAAAGATGGTCGAGAGGGCCCGGGATAATACCGAGCTGGTGAAGATCTCGTCGGAGGTCGCCCGCCTGCAGGCAGAGACGTTTGTGCGCATCGGCGATGCCCATGAAAAGATAATGGATATCGCCGGTCAGGTAAAGCCCGACGTTATCTGCGTCGGCAGCCACGGGCGAACTGGTCTCAGGCGGTTGCTGATGGGAAGCGTCACGGAGAAAATCATCGGTAACGCAAAGTGTCCGGTACTTGTTGTTAAAGGACAGTAATCCCTGGTAGCAGACGCGTTGTTTTGCAAAGCTTAAGAAGAAGCTAATTGACGCAAAACAACGCGTCTGCTACATTAACGTCGGCGGTTGCGTAATATTCTAAGGCTCACGTCCTTGTTTTCGGAGTGAGCCTATCTTATTATTAATTGGCCGGTAGGCGGTTTGTAGTGTTAAATATTTGCCTACAACACGTGCGGGGAGATTCGGTAAGGGGGCTTTAAGGCCGTGGGAAAGTATACATGCATGCTGGTTGCGTTCGATGGCTCTGATTGCAGTAAGAACGCGCTTAAGCAGGCGATAAAGTTTGCCGAGGGCGAAACATGCAGGGTCACGGCAGTCACCGTTCTGCGATCGAGCGAAGGCGAGCCCGAACTGGTTCGCGTGCGCCATTCCAACGGCTCCGGCCGGTCGCGAGAACATACGCCGATCAACTCGATAAAATTAATAGTTGAAGATAAAGCGGAGATTCAAACCATACTTGAAGAAGGCGTCATACACGAGGCCATCATCGATGTTGCGGATAAGCGGAACTGCGATTTAATAGTCATGGGGCGCCGCGTGCTCTCTCGACTCGAGCGGGCGTTTGTCGGCAGCTTTACGGCGCGTGTTATAAGGTACAGCCCTATAGACGTGCTCGTTATGCCGGGAAAATCCGTGATCGGCTGGGATACCATCCTGCTTGCCACGGATGGTTCCAAGTACAGTGATGCGGCGACGGAACGCGTTCTCGAGCTGGCATCGGCCCATGGAAGCGCTCTCAAGATCGTCTCCGTTTTTGATACGAGCGATAACTTCTATGGCGAGCTTCCGGGTGCCGTGGAGCGAATGCTGGAGCACGCCCAAGAAAACGTCGATGTCGTAAAACGCAAGGCTGAGCAGGTCGGTCTGGATGCAGAGACGTTTATCCGTGAAGGTGAGCCGCACGAGCAGATTGTAAAACTGGTAAACGAGCTTAAAGCAGATGCCATCTGCATGGGAAGCCACGGCCGTACCGGTCTCGAACGCATCCTTATGGGAAGCGTTACGGAGAAAGTAATAGAGAAGGCGAAATGCCCGGTGCTCGTAGTTAAAAGTAGATAACGGCGAAACGGTGAACGGGCACAATGTAAACCGATCGATGATTAAATAAATACAAACATTTTAAGTAAAGATTCCGGCGGATTGTAGATCCGCCGTTTTTTTATTTTTGAAATCAACCAGGCAAGCACATGCGGAGCGATTAAGTTCTAATGAAAGTGGGAATATTATGCATAAGAAGTGGGGTATAAGTTACTACGTGAACTTGTGATAGAAAGGCCGGGGAGGCGGAAGGTATGTATGAGAATATTCTGGTTGCATTCGATGGGTCTGAGTCCAGCAAGAATACGCTGGTTCAGGCGGCGCATGTTGCAAAGGAGAGCGGATGCAATATAGCGGCGGTAACGGTCGTTCCAAGGGTTGAGGATGGGCTAGGCGCTTTTGGGGCCGATGAGGTAACCGAATTCTATATGTCATCGATTGGTGAGGCGGTATCGACATTAGAGGAGCCGGCGGCGGCATGCCCGATGGTCCAGGCGATAGAGCTTGAAGGAAATACGCATAAGGCGATAATCGATGTGGCCGAGGAGCGGGACGCCGACCTGATCGCGGTCGGGCAGAAAGGACGCTCCGGGCTTGGCAGGCTATTGTTGGGAAGCGTTGCCGCACGGGTTATCGGATACAGCCCAATGGATGTTCTGGTCGTGCCAGATAACACGGTTCTTAATTGGAATACTATTTTGCTGGCAACTGATGGGTCGGCGTATAGCAAGAGCGCAGCCGATAAGGCGATACAGATTGCAAGCCATTATGGGTCCGCCCTTAAGGTCGTGTCGGTTGTCGATGTGCCGTATGAGGCGTATGGAGATGCGCCCGATACGCTGGAGCGGATGGAAGAAAAGGCGCGGGCCATCGTTGAAACGGTTAAGGGTAGAGCACAGGAATTTAACGTGAAAGCCGAAACGTTCGTCATGGATGGGGTCTCCCAAGATAGGATCATCGAGCTTGCCGAGGAGCAGCAGGCCAACGTAATAGTGATGGGAAGCCACGGAAGAACGGGGTTGGCACGCCTGCTGATGGGCAGTGTAACCGAAAAAGTAATCGGCCACGCACCGTGCCCCGTGCTGGTCGTGAAGACCACTACGCTGGGATAGTCACTGTAATCGTAGTGCCTTCGCCGTTACGGGAATGGACGTAGAATGTGCCGCCTACCAGCCGTGCCCGGGTTTGCATGCCGTCGATACCGAGCTTGCCATGGCGAGAGAGATCGCCAAGTGTCGGCGGCAGCCTGAAGCCCTTACCGTTATCGCTGATAGTCACCCTGGTTTCGGTATCTTTAAAATCAATGTTGACCTTCGCTTTTGTCGCTTCAGCATGCTTGGCTATGTTTCTGAGGGCTTCTTGGATGATTCTAAACAGCGTCACCTCGATCTCGGGCGTAAAGCGCTTTTCACTACCGGATACCGTGAGATCTGCGGTTATTCGATGCTCGACTTTGATCTGCTCGGTAAGCCAGTCTACTGCAGGCAGAAGGCCGAGGTCGTCAAGAATCGACGGCCGTAAATCCCGGCTAAGCTGCCGGATCTCTTGTAAAAGGTCTTTGAGCTGCTCGTGAAGGCTCCAGAGCGAGCGCAGCTTGGGCATCGGTAGATATTCATCGGTTTGGCAGAAATTCTCGAGCTGGTGAAGGGTGGCGATCAAGTTCTGGGCGGTCGAGTCGTGCAAATCGCGTGAGATACGCTGGCGCTCTTCTTCGTGGGCGCGCGTGATTTGCTGAAGGTAAAAGCTCAAGTTCTCCTGCATCCGTACTTCCTTGGTTATATCCCTGCCTATAAACTGAAATCCGTTGGGATGACTGTTATTTGAAATCAAATTAGTGGTGACGGTAAGTATCGCTTCATTACCGTCTTTCTTTATGAGCTTCTTTGTGTAAGGCTGCTTTATTGTTTGCCCGGCTAAGAGCCGCTCACGCACTTTTTGGGACATACGTATCTCATCTATCGGTAAGAACTTTTGAGTGTCGGCCCCTATCAATTCGGGGAGCGGGCAGCCGAAAAGATTGGCCGCGGCATGGTTTGCGGCTGTGATCTTGCCGGATAAGTCCTGAACCCAGATGGCGTCCTGGGCGTGCTCGAACAGCTCCCGGTATTTCTTTTCGGATTGCTTGAGCTGCTCGGTTGCCGTTTCACGCTCGTTGTTGAGGCGCGCGTTTTCCATGGCGATACCGGTGAGGTTGCCGATAGCGGTAAGTAACTCGATCTCTGAGTGTGTAAATTGGCGTGGCGACCGTGTTGATGCACACAATGTGCCGGTAATCTTGCCCCGGGAGCGCAGCGGTACGCTTAGCTGGGTCCTTATCTTTTCTCGCCGTGTATCATCGGTGGTAAGCTCGGAGTCGGTCGATGTGTCCTCGATGAGCAAGGGCTTTCCCGTCTTGGCGACGCGTCCGCAAAAACCTTCACCCAGCTTCATTCCGTCAACCGCTGTAGCGTATTCCTGCTTAACGCCCTCAAACCCCGTAACCCTTAGCTCCTTAGCTTGTTTATCCAGTGAGAATATGAGAACGACCTCGACTTTCATGACCTCCATGACCATCTCGATGGCGGTTTCGATGACCTGTTTTATATCAAGCGATTGGCTCAGCATCGCGGAGAAGGCCGTGATGACGGCAAGGCGGTTCTCCTGTTCTATCGAGTCGCGAACCTTTAGATGAAGCTTTTTCTGCGTCGACTCGAGGCGTTGCATAGTTATTCGGGCGCGTTCACGATGTAATTTTTGAGAATTGATTCTGAACAAAATGGCGATACTTACTACACCGATAATGCATATTTCGATGAAGGCGCTTGTTTTATTAGGGGAGATGAACAAAGCGTCAGGGAGGACCACCAGTAACGAGACCAATAAGGCGATAAGGCCGCCCCTTAAGTTAAAAGCAAGGTAGCTGTATACGACCGGGATGAGATAGAGTAGATGATCTATCGAGTGCTTCGTAAAGCCGAAAGGTAACGACAAGGCCGGAAACCAGGAGCTGAGTGCCTGGTCGCTGTAATAATAGACGGTTATAAGGAATGTTATGAGGGCGATGAGCCAGAAATGCAGATCTCGCACGGGATGTTCGGCGTATTCCACCGCTTTTACATTGTTCTGGTTCGAGCTTTTCACACTACAACCCCGCTTTACGCCAACCCTACCCAGCCCTTTTTAAGCGCTAGTATGACCGCCTCTGTACGGGAGCCCACGTCCAGCTTGTTAAAGATATGCCCGACGTGAGATTCGATGGTGCGCACGCTTAAGCAGAGTTCATCCGCAATCTCTTTGTTGGTCTTGCCCTGGGCCGCGAGTCTGAGTACGCCGAGTTCTCTGTCTGTTAAGAGCTCGAAGGATTGCAACTCCTGATTCTTATGCATCTTTCTAAAGCGTTGAGTTACCTTGCGGGCGACGGTGGGGTGAAGGACGGAATCGCCCCTGTGAATCGCATAAATACCGTTTATCAACTCTTGAGAGCAGATATCTTTAAGCAGATATCCCGCCGCCCCGGCCTCGAGAAGGGCAAAGACGTACTGGTCGAAATCGTAGGCGGTAAGGATTAGGATAGCTATCGAGGGGTCGAGCGCTTTGACTTGTTTTGTCGCCTCGATACCGTTGATCTTCGGCATCGCGACATCGGCAACGATAACATCCGGCCTGAGTTCCCCGGCCAATGCCACCATTTGTTCACCGTCCCCGGCTTCGCCGACCACTTCGATATCAGTTTCCTTTTCAAGAAACTGGCGGATACTTTCGCGCACAAGAGCATGGTCGTCCGCTAGTAGAACCCGAATCTTCGTCATACTACTCCCCTTGACCCTACCTAAAACACATGTGATGGAACCACGCGGCGCTTGTGAAACGCACTATGGTAAGGCTCTATCAATCCGTGTAAACCATTAGATTCAGTTGCACACGGCGTTCAAGATAATAGCCTGGTAGGGAACCCACCACTAGTGTTTGTAACTCCCGATACTATGTATTATGCGCTTAGATTGTCAAATATGCAACAAAGTATTTGCCGAGAAACAGCCCGTGAAAATACTGAATCATTTACTGCAGCTTACCCAGAAGCAGGGAGTCTAAAACCGCAAATAGGGCGAGCCAAGTTGCTAGTTATTCATGAGGCAAGACGGGTACGGATGCCGATGCGTCTCATGGCGGTTGGGTGATTAAATGGATTCAATGGCATGAACACCGGCTTAAGAAGGGGGAGGAAAATGGGATTAAGAGCTTATCTAATGGTGGACGTGGTTGACGACATGGACCAGCAGCAATTCGTAAAAGCGGTGAGGGAACTCGAAGAGATTCAGGGCGTCGATTTTGTCGACCCGGTAATCGGCGATTGCGACATGGTCATCATGGTCGAGGCGCCGGTTAGCATTGAGTCGCTGTCCAACAAAATCCGTGAGAACTCGTGGGTTAAGAACATCGAGATGCTTCGCATCGTAAGCATTTACGAGCGTCACCGCTCATCAAAGAAGCAGCTCCTCAAGGCGCTGACACACACCGGGTTTTAGTTTGTGACCCTATTGGTTTGCTAAAAAACGAACGAACGATAATGACGTTATCAGGAGGTGTGAAATTTGGTTACACAAACTCGAGCCAGAGAAACGCCCAGTTTCTCGGTTATCGATGGGATAGTACACAAGCATAATGCGGATCGGGGTGCGATCATCCCGATCCTGCAGGAAGTACAGGAAACCTACGGGTATATCCCGCCGATCGCAATCGACCGTGTTGCGAAGATCACAGGTATCACAAACGGCGAGATTTATGGGACCGCCACATTTTACAACATGTTCAGGCTTGAGCCGCTGGGCGAAAACCTTGTTAAGGTATGCCATGGGACCGCCTGTCACCTGGCCGGGGCGGAACGAATCGCCGAGTCTATCGCAATAGAGGTTGGCGCACGAGAGGGCGAAACGAGCCCGGACGGTAAATTCACCATAGAGCAGGTGGCCTGTCTCGGCTGCTGCAGCTCGGCCCCGGCGTTGATGATCAATGAAGAGATTCACGGACATTTAACGCCCGAATCGGTTCGCAAAGTTATCAAGAAATGCAAGTGCAAAGACGGGGATGGTGCATAGATGAAGACCATAAACAGAACCAAAGTCGTTAAGGTGGGTCTGGGCTCGTGCGGAATCGCCGCGGGCGGGCGTGCGGTCTTTGAGGCCCTGTCCGCAAAGCTTAAAGATACAGAGGTCGAGTTACAGCAAACGGGCTGCATCGGCATGTGCTATAAAGAGCCGCTTGTCGAAGTCTCGCTTTCTGAGGGCGAGCGCTATATCTACGGCGACGTCACTGCAAAAATGGTCGAACGCATTGTCGACGAGCACATTGAAAAAGGAGAGCCGATTCTCGAGTGGCTGGTTATGGCTGAGGGTGGCGATACCTCCCTTCAAGAGAAAAGCCCTATGACCGGACAGCAGCGCATCGTGCTCCGTCACTGCGGGATTATCGACCCCGAAAGTATCGATGACTACATGACCGCGGACGGCTACCAGGCTGTCGAAAAAGCGGTAAAAACCATGACGCCCGAAGAGGTAATAAGCGTGATTAAGGAAGCGGGCCTACGGGGACGGGGTGGAGCCGGCTTTTCTACAGGAATGAAATGGGGATTTGCGAGAAACGCAAAAGGTTCTCCAAAGTATATAATCTGCAACGCCGACGAAGGAGACCCCGGAGCGTTTATGGACAGAAGCGTTCTTGAGAGCGATCCTCATAGTGTCATAGAGGGTATGCTAATCGCAGCTTACGCCATGGGCGCCTCCGAGGGCTATGTCTATTGCCGCGCCGAGTATCCGCTTGCGGTCCGCAGGGTAAAACTTGCGATTTCGCAGGCGAGAAAGCGCGGCCTTCTTGGAAAATCTATTCTGGGGACCGATTTTAACTTTGACCTGAAGATACGCGAGGGCGCTGGTGCGTTCGTATGCGGTGAGGAAACGGCGCTTATGATGTCGATCGAAGGCAAGCGCGGCATGCCGAACTCACGGCCCCCGTTCCCAACCGATGCCGGGCTTTGGGGAAAACCGACCAGCATCAACAATGTTGAAACGTTCGCTAACATAGCATGGATTATCCTTAATGGCGCGGCGGCGTACAACGCTTTCGGAACCGAGAAAAGCAAGGGCACCAAGGTGTTCGCGCTTGCCGGAAAAGTAGCCCGCGGCGGCCTTGTGGAAGTTCCCATCGGGATGACCATCAGGGATATTGTTTTTGACGTGGGCGGCGGCACTTCATCCGATTTCGCATTTAAGGCGGTTCAGATGGGTGGCCCATCCGGTGGATGCGTTCCCGCGAGCCTTGCCGACACCCCGGTCGATTACGACTCATTGCAGGCGCTCGGCGCCATTATGGGCTCGGGCGGTATGCTCGTTATGGACGAGAGCACCTGTATGGTCGATCTCGCAAAGTTCTTCCTGAACTTTACACAGGACGAGTCGTGCGGGAAGTGCGTCCCTTGCAGGATCGGCACTAAACGGATGCTCGAGATACTTGAGCGCATCACCAATGGGGACGGCAAAGAGGGCGATATCGAGCTTCTTGAAAACCTTGCGGCAAGTATCAAGCGTGCCTCTTTGTGTGCCCTGGGGCAGGGTGCTCCAAACCCGACGCTTACCACTATCAAGTATTTCCGGGAAGAGTACGAGGCCCATATCTACGATAAGAAATGCCCCGCAAAAAAATGCCAGGCGCTTATTACCTACGAGGTTATCCAGGATGCATGTACGGGCTGCATGCTCTGCGAGAAATACTGCCCGACCGGAGCGATATCCGGCCCGAAAAAGCAGGCCCACACGATTGACGATGAAAAATGCGTTCGCTGCGGTCTCTGCATGAACGTATGTAAACAAAAAGCGATTACTGTCTATTAAGGAGGGTAGAAATGGCGAAACTTAAATTTGAATTAAACGGCAGGCCCGTTGAGTCCGAAGCCGGAAGCACGATATTGGAGGCAGCGAAGCAAAACGGCGTCGATGTGCCGACCTTGTGTCACGACCCGAGGCTCAAGCCGTATGCGGCCTGCCGTATCTGTTTAGTTGAAGTACAAGGTGCGCGCGGTCCGGTTCCGGCCTGTGCAAACCAGGTAAGTGAAGGTATGAGTGTCAGCACGCATACCGATAACATCGCTACCCTCCGGCGTGTTTGCCTGGAGCTGTTGGCCTCCGACCATTATGGGGACTGCGTGGCTCCTTGCAAACTCGCTTGTCCGGCCGGCATAGATATCCAGGGGCAACTCGCGCTTATCGCCGATGGACAATACGAGGAAGCGTTGAAGCTTATAAAAGAGAGCAATCCGCTGCCATCGGTGTGCGGTAGGGTCTGCCCGCGTTTCTGCGAGCAAAACTGCCGCAGGAACCTGGTCGACGAGCCGGTTTCGATCAATGCGTTGAAACGGTTTGTAGCCGATTATGATATGGAGCAGGCGAACGGCCCCGTGATGCCGGCGGTCAAATCGCCGACAGGTCATAAGGTAGCGGTTATCGGCGGCGGCCCGGCGGGATTGTCGGCGGCATATTTCCTGGCGCTTGAGGGACACGGGGTAACTATTCTCGACTCGGCTCCGGCGCTTGGCGGCATGCTCCGCTATGGGATTCCCGAATACCGTTTGCCAAAAGCGGATCTCGATAAAGAGATAGCGACAATAACGGCGCTCTGCGATGCCGTCCATTTAAACAGCGCACTCGGAAAAGAGTATACGATCGAAAGCCTGAAAAACAGCGGGTTTGAAGCGATATTCGTAGCGCTCGGCTCTCACGCTAGCCAAAAGATGCGCGTCGAAGGAGAAGACCTCGAGGGGGTTCTACCCGGAATCCACTTCTTGCGCGATGTCGTACAGGGAAAAAAGGTCGAGCTGGGAAAGCGGGTTGCGGTTATCGGCGGAGGAAACACCGCCATGGACGCAACACGAACCGCCATGAGGCTGGGCGCAGAAGAAGTCATGGTGCTCTACCGCCGCTCGCGGGATGAGATGCCGGCTGCAGCCGAGGAGGTAGAGGAGGCCGAGCATGAAGGGGCGCAATTCCACTTCTTGACGGCTCCCGTAAGGATAGTCGAGGAGAACGGTCGCGCCACCGGTATCGAGTGCATAAAAATGGAGCTTGGTGAAGCCGACAGTTCGGGACGGCGCAGACCGGTTCCCGTAGAAGGCTCCGAGTTCGTGATGCGGGTGGATACCGTTATCGCGGCTATCGGCCAGTCGCTGGCTATGCCGTATCTCCATGGCGGCTTAGCCCCGAATCTTAACTCGAGAGGTAATATCGAAGTCGATAAAGAGACCATGCAGACCTCGGTAGACGGTGTCTTTAGCGGTGGCGATTGTTCAAGCGGGCCCGCTACGGTCGTTCAAGCAGTCGGGGCCGGCAAGCGCGCCGCGTATTCCATGAACCGGTATCTAAATGGCCAGCCGGTCATCCCGCCGGTAAAACCATTCAACTCTTCAAAGGGTGAGCTGAACGAGATCGACCCGACGCAATTTGCGGATAAACCGAAAATCCCAAGAGCTACGATGCAGGCGATCTCCGTCGCCGAGCGAAAACATAATTTCCGTGAGGTAGAGACCGGACTGTCCGAAGAGGATGCTCGCAAAGAGGCGATGAGGTGTCTCTCGTGCGGCTGTACGGATGTTTTTGATTGCGAACTCAGAAGCCTTGCGACCGAGTACGGTGTCGAGGCCGCCAAGTTTAGCGGGGAGAAGCACCGGCTGCCGATTGCCAACGACCACCAGTTTATCGAGAGGGACAACAACAAGTGTATCCTGTGCGGCAGATGCGCCAGGATTTGCTCAGAGCTTATGGGCCTCGGTGCGATAAGCTTCGTGCACCGCGGGTTTGAGACGTTGATACAGCCATCGCTGGGCATTCCGCTGGCGGAAACCCAATGCGAATCATGCGGCCAATGCGTTTCGACGTGCCCGACCGGCGCGCTTACCGTGAAAACATCTCTGCCAAAACCGGGCCCATGGAAGACGGACGATATCCCATCGGCGTGTCCGCAATGCAGTATCAACTGCTCGCTCGATCTCAGAGTAAAAGGCAACAGGGTGGTCGAGGTGATCTCGCCGCTCGCCAACAAGGTAAACGATGGCAACCTGTGCAAGAGGGGCGCGTACGGTACGTCGTTCGTGCACGGACCGCATCGCTTAACCACGCCGCTCGTGAAACGCGACGGGCAGCTTGAGCCGGCCACCTGGGAAGAGGCGCTAGAGGCGGCCGTCGCCGGCCTTAACGCGGCCCAGGCGCAATACGGAAGCGATAAACTAGCCGTTCTCGTATCGCCCAAACTGACGAACGAAGAGAATTATCTGGCGCAGAAGTTGGCCAGGATGGCGCTCGGGACGAACAGCATCGGCAATTCGTTCGGCCTTCCCGAGAACAATGCGCTGGCTCAATGCTTCGGCAAAAATTCATCCACTTGCTCGTTCCAGGATCTTGTAAACAGCGACCTGGTGTTTGTGTTCGGAAGCGATGTCTGCACCGATTATCCGATCGTCTCGCTAAAGATAAAAGAGGCGGTGGATAAGGGCAGTAAGCTTATCATCGTCAACTCCGAAGCGACCAGACTCGACCCGATAGCGGAAGCGACGCTTAAAGTAAGCAAACGCATGACCGAAGAGCTGCTTCAGACCATGCTCAACTACGTCTTCCATTACGACCTGGTCGATAGGGAGTTCGTCGAACAGCGCACCCTGGGCCTGCAGGTACTCGAGCACAATATGAAACCGTATTCACTCGAGACCTGGGACGAGGCGTTCTGGGTCAAACCGTCCAAGGTAATAGAGCTGCTGCATATGTACCTGCGCGCCAAGAACCCGATGATCGTGGTCGATGCCGACGCGATAGGGATGGCTGAGTTGGCGCTGGTAAGCAACCTGGCATTAGTAACAGGAAATGTCGCCAGAAACGGCTCGGGTATTATCGCCCTGCGCACCTACGGTAACAGCCAAGGACAAATAGATATGGGTGTATCGGTGGAGTACCTCCCCGGACAAGAGCCGGTGTTCGATGCGACTCCGCGCGAGCGGCTCAAAGAGCTGTGGGGCAAAAGCCTACCGAACCGCAAGGGCATAAGCGCCCAGGAGATGATGCAGAAGGCGGGCTCCGGCACTATTCGCGGGTTTATAGCCATCGGGGGCAGTAACGATGACCTCGATATCGAGCACATCGGTACCAGCCGGGCGTTCTCGGTGCTGATATCCCCGGTATTTACTGAGGGAATGGGGCAGGCGGATGTCATTCTGCCGGGCAGCACCTTCGCAGAGACCGACGGCACGTTCACGAGCGCCGAGCTGAGAATCCAGCGCCTTCATCAAGCGGTACCGCCCGAAGCGGGCAAGCAGACCTGGCAGGTACTTAGCGAACTCTCAACGGCTCTGGGGTATACCATGAAGTACAAGGGCGTACCCGAGATATTCCGAGAGATAACCAAGGCGGTGCCGGATTACGGCCGTCTAAAGTTCGATAAAATACCCGAGGGCGGGATACAGCTGTCGACATGCGATGAGAACACGACATTTATATCGCCGCTCTGGCTCGAAGGAATGGCCGAGTATGGGGCGAAAGGAAAATAGAAAGCATTGCTGGTATTAATCGCCAGCGTTGGATTAGGGTAACGGGGTTCCGACGCCAAGTTCGCCTGCAATGGTTGCTCCCACAACAGCACTCCGGCCATTAACGGCGTCCTATCTTTCACAAAAGCAGGCTCGGCAACCTATGAATACCATAAGTAAGGGCGGGATCAGCTCCGCCCTTACCTTTTTTCACCGCGCCCAGCATGCGCAGCGGTCATCGGTGAGCGAATTAACGAACTCAATGAATACCTCATAGGGTGAGCAGGTATGTTTTCCTTGCTGAAACCCCATAAACACTGCAAAGGCTCGATAAATGGATACGGGCTAGACTCGGTTGGTAGGTTATCTAACGTACCGGAAGTACTCAATCAATTCCCAGGAAATATATTTGCTACTCACTTGACAAGTATTTGCGGCAATGTTACGCTGATTGGAACAATTGTTACATACTATATGTGTTTTTATTGCGCTTCTGATAAGGGCTGAGAGTTGCCGTTGTCTTTTGGTTATTTTAGATCAAAATTGGCTGAAACTTATACCCGCAGGGGGCATAGTCTTGAAAATTAATCGTAACATTTCGGCATAAACTTTGGTTTTCCATTTATGATGGGTATCGGAGCCTTCACCCCAATTACTCTGTCCATCTTAATTATGACCCAGGGCAATGTGGGACCCGAACCAAAGACCGTTACACCCAAAATACAGAAATTACTAGAAATGGAGGTGAAATGGAGATGAAACTGGAGGACATCTTAAAAGAGAAGAAGCCTGCTATTTTGCAGAAATGGTTTGATGCGATATTGGCGACATATTCTCCCGAGTATGCGGGTCTCTTAAAAGGGCGAAAAAACAGGTTTACAGATCCGGTAGGATATACACTTTATGATGGGATGAATGGTCTTATTGATGGACTCATCAAGGAGGCGCCTTTTGAAGAGATCACGCCTTTTTTGGACGAAATCATCAAGATCAGAGCGGTACAGGATTTTTCTGCTTCCCAAGCCGTAGCCTTTATTTTCGATCTGAGAAGGATCGTCAATGAAGAACTTCAGAATATGAGCGGTCAGAGTAGCGTCATAGATGCTTCGATAATATCTGCGTTTGAGTCAAAATTAGATACCCTTGCACTTATGTCTTTTGATATATACATGGAATCGCGCGAAAAGCTCTATGAACTAAAGGCGAGCGAGGTACGAGATAGGGCCTTCAGGCTGTTGCAGAGGGAATACCAGCTATTAGAGATGCAAGAAAAAGAAAGGTCGGAGTTTATTATCACCGATCTGCCGCGCGGAGAAAATCATTCGCACGGGACGCAAGGGCAAGGCCCAAAAATGGTGAAACAACAAATTTAAAGTAAAGAAAAGAGGTGGATAGAATGGGAGCCTTATTTTCCTTTGTTGTAGTTGTATTGCTTATCCTACTGGCTTATGTTGGCGTTGCAGCTGCCGGTATGCAGTCTTTCTTCGGAATTGTTATACCTTACGTTGCGGTTCTAGTATTCCTCGTTGGAGTCGCTTATCGCGTAATAAAATGGGGAAAGTCACCCGTTCCTTTTGCTATCACTACAACCGGTGGCCAGCAAAAATCCTTTGAATGGATAAAACAAGCTAAACTGGATAATCCCTCCAGTGGCACGGGCGTAGTTGGCAGAATGGCGCTTGAGATACTTCTTTTCCGTTCGCTTTTCAGGAACACTAAAAGCGAATTGAAAGATGGGCGGCTTGCCTATGGTTCCGCCAAGTGGCTGTGGTTGGCGGCGCTAGCATTTCACTGGTCATTCTTAATTGTTCTGCTCCGACACACCAGGTTGTTTATAACACCTGTTCCTTCATTTGTAAGTCTATTTGAGAGCCTCGATGGTTTATTTCAGATCGGCGCCCCAAGGCTTTATTTAACAGGCGTAATATTATTGGTGGCTGTGACGTATCTCCTACTCAGAAGGTTTTATGTACGTCCGGTCCGCTATATTTCCCTTGCAGCTGATTATTTTCCGCTCTTCTTGATCATAGCAGTTGCTTCTACAGGTATTCTTATGAGGTATTTCTTCAAGGTGGATATTGTAAGCGTCAAGGAGTTAACAATGGGTTTGGCAAGCTTTAACCCGACCGTCCCGGCGGGAGTCGGCGCTATATTCTACGTCCACGTATTTCTTGTTAGCACCCTGTTTGCCTACTTCCCGTTCAGCAAACTAATGCATGCGGGCGGCATATACCTCAGCCCCACAAGGAATCTGGCGAATGATAGCCGTGCGGTAAGACACGTTAACCCATGGGATTATCCCGTCAAGGTCCATACATACGATGAGTATGAGGATGAATTCAGAGAGAAAATGATAAAAGCCGGGATACCGGTCGAACATTACCCAGCGCCATCGCCCGAAGAGCTTGAGAAGGAATTCGGGGATCAAGACGCTGGGGTACCAGTAGGAAAGGAGGAGTGAGCATGGCAAAGACTCCAAAACCAGAGGAGCTTTCAAAGATAGATTATAGGCGCCCTAGAACGGGATGGATGGATGATCCTGTCGAATTTAAAGATGGAATGTTTTGCAACGGAACACGGCCCGAATATCTTGAGACTCTTAGTATGCCAAATCCCAGGAAGTGGGCTCCAACGGATGAAGATTGGAAACTACCCGAAAACTGGAAAGAGATAGTCTTAAACGGTATGCAAGAAAGGCTTGAAAAGTACCGTTCCTTTCGTCTTTTCATGGATATCTGTGTGAGATGCGGTGCGTGCGCCGATAAGTGCCAGTTCTACCTTGGTACGGGAGATCCCAAGAATATGCCTGTTCTCAGGGCAGAGCTTATGAGATCTGTGTATAGAAGATATTTCACGACATCAGGCAAATTAATGGGGAAATATGCGGGCGGCAGAGAGCTTACATTAGATGTACTTAAAGAGTGGTGGTATTACTTTTACCAGTGTTCGGAGTGCCGTCGCTGTTCAGTCTTTTGCCCGTACGGTATCGATCAGGCCGAGATCACTATGATCGGCAGGGAGATACTGAATCTGCTTGGTCTAAATACGGACTGGATCGCAGGCCCTGTAGCGAACTGCTATATGAAGGGAAACCACCTTGGGCTTGAGCCTCACACAGTTAAAAGCAATATTGAGTTTATGGTAGATGATATAGAGGAGATAACGGGCATCAGGGTTGATCCGACCTTTAACAGGGAAGGGGCCGAAATCCTCTTTGTTGCGCCTTCCGGCGACTTGTTTGGTGACCCCGGCACATTTACCGCCATGGGTTATATGATGCTCTTCCACGAAATCGGTCTTGACTACACATGGAGCACATTCGCATCTGAGGGTGGAAATTTTGGTTCTTTCACCTCCATGGAGATGGGTAAGAGGCTCAACTATAAGTTATACGCTGAGGCCAAAAGATTGGGTGTAAAATGGATTCTCGGCGGTGAATGTGGCCATATGTGGAGGGTCGTAAATCAGTACATGGACACATGGAATGGACCTGCTGATTTTCTTAAGGCTCCGGTCTCACCTATAACAGGTACCAGATTCGAAAACGCCGCATCCACAAAAATGGTTCATATCGCCGAATTTACCGCTGATCTAATTAAGCATGGCAAGTTAAAGCTTGACCCAAGCCGCAACGACCACCTGAGAGTGACCTACCATGACTCCTGCAATACCGCACGAGGCATGGGGATTCTTGATGAACCGAGATATGTTCTCAACAATGTAGTCAAGCATTTTTACGAGATGCCTGAAGAAACCATCAGAGAAAAGACCTTCTGCTGCGGCAGTGGCTCGGGCTTAAATGCAGGAGAGAATATGGAGCTGAGGATGAGGGGTGGTTTCCCAAGAGCAAATGCGGTTAAGTACGTTCAGCAGCACCACGGCGTGAATATGCTGGCGAACATATGCGCAATTGACAGGGCGGCCCTTCCACCCCTGATGAAGTATTGGGTTCCCGGCGTGGATGTCACGGGTCTTCACGAACTTGTGGCGAATGCTTTGGTAATGAAGGGAGAAAAGGAAAGGACACAAGATTTGCGTCTTGAGGATCTCCCTGAAAAGGAGGGTGCTGAAAATGTATAATGGCGGCAAAATCATCCTCGGAATCTTTGTATTCCTGGCCCTTGCGACATATCCGTTTTATAACAATATCGGGCATGCCAATGCAAGGCCCGAACCGAATACCGACACGCCTGCAATACAGAAACTAGCACAAAAGAAGTGTATCGAACCAACGGCATTTATGAAATCCGAGCATATGCAACTGCTGAACCAGTGGCGCGATGCGGCGGTGCGCGATGGTAATAGAATCTATGTGGCCAGTGACGGCCAGAGATACGATATAAGCCTGCAGAATACATGCATGAAGTGCCATTCAAACAAGAAGGAATTTTGCGATAGTTGTCATAACTATGCGGGTGTAAGCCCCTACTGCTGGGATTGTCATTTGGCACCGAAGGAGGGGAAATAATGAGCATCGATAGAAGAGAATTCCTGAAAATGGTAGGTGCCTCCGCCGTCCTTGCAATGGGCGGGATGGCGATAATGGATGACATTGCGAAGGCTGCCGCTGAAGTGGAGGAGTACATGCCAGCGCCGGGCGCCCTTACAGCAGGGAAGTGGGCTATGGTTGTTGACGTGCGGAAATTTAAGACAAAGGACGATTACGATAGGGTCATAAATTCGTGCAACAGTATCCACAACATCCCGGTTATTGGTGACTCGAAAGACGAGGTTAAATGGATATGGACGGACTCGTTCGAGCATACCTTTCCTGAACAACAGGAGCCAGAGTATATGCAAGAATCTCTGAAGGAAGTGCCCTTCGTTATGTTGTGTAATCACTGTGACAACCCTTCCTGCGTACGGGTTTGTCCGACAAAGGCCACATTTAAGAGGTCGGATGGGATCGTCATGCAGGACATGCACCGCTGCATCGGATGCAGATTCTGCATGGCTGCATGTCCTTACGGCTCAAGGAGCTTTAACTGGAGTGATCCAAGGCCGTTTATCAAGAAGGAGAATCCTGAATATCCAACGAGGACAAAAGGCGTTGTCGAGAAGTGTACGTTCTGCGTGGAAAGACTCGAAAAGGGCCTGCAGCCCGCCTGTGCGGAGGCTTCCAACGGTGCCCTGATATTCGGCGATCTGACAGATTCTAACTCAGAGGTCAGAAAGGCTCTCAAATCAAACTATGCTATCAAGAGAAAGCCCGAGCTTGGGACAGGCCCAAATATCTTTTACATAATAGGAGGTGCTGAGAATGCTTGAGAAGGCGCTATACGGAAGTCGTAACTACTGGGCATGGGTGTTGGCTTTGCTTGCCATTATAGGCGTAGGTGTCTTGTTCTACCTCCGGCAGTTTGGTTATGGTCTGGGGGTAACAGGCATGAGCAGGGATGTCTCGTGGGGTCTCTACATCGGCCAGTTCACCTTCCTCGTGGGCGTCGCAGCCTCTGCCGTTATGCTTGTCATACCGTTTTATCTGCATAACTTTAAGAAGTTCAGTAAGCTGATTATCCTCGGAGAGTTTTTGGCTGTAGCCGCTATTACCATGTGTATGTTATTTATCTTTGTGGATATGGGCCAGCCCACGAGAATTTTGAATCTACCGCTGAACCCAACCCCCAATTCTATGATGTTCTGGGATTTCTTGGTCATGTTCGGCTATCTGACGCTCAACATTACAATTGGTTGGACTACCATGGGTGCCGAGCGGAAAGGATTCCCGCCGCCGGCCTGGGTCAAGCCTCTCATTTATTTGTCGATACCGTGGGCGTTCAGCATTCACACGGTAACGGCCTTCCTGTATGCGGGTTTGCCCGGAAGGGAATACTGGCTTACTGCTATCATGGCAGCGCGCTTTCTCGCTTCTGCATTTGCCGCAGGACCTGCTTTGCTGATAATCCTGGCCATGGTAGTAAGAAAGCTGACCACGTTCGACCCCGGTAAAGAGGCTATCCGGTCAGTCGCAAAAATTGTAGCCTACGCAATGACCGCGAATGTATTTTTCTTGCTACTTGAAATGTTTACCGCCTTCTACAGCAACATACCGGGAGAGAAGCATCCCTTCATCTACCTGTTTGCCGGCCTAGAAGGGCACGGAAAGCTTGTCCCCTTGATGTGGACAAGCGCCATCCTTGCGGTGATAGCCCTCGTGCTTTTGATCAATCCTCGTACGCGGAACAGGGAAAATACCTTGGCAGCGGCCAGCGCCGCAGTATTTGGTTCTTTATGGATAGATAAGGGGTTCGGCTTGACAGTTGGTGGATTTGTGCCCAATCCCTTTGGCGAGATAACGGAATACTGGCCCACGATACCTGAGTCGTTCATAATCCTTGGAGTCTGGGCAATCGGGGCCCTGGTACTTACCATTCTTTACAAGGTGGCTATCGGGGTCAGGGAAGAAAACGCAGGCATAGAAATAGAACATTAAATAGTTCGGTATACAACGATCAAAGGTATATGCGGACCTTGATTTAAGGGACCCCAGGTATCAAAAGACCCGCAATAAGTCTCGGGTAAGTTGATACCTGGGGTCCCTTTTATCTGGTTAGATATAGCTTGCGGACCTGAATATCTCCATAAACTCAGGGTGAACGTTTAGCTCAAGATAAGTAATCTTATCCGCAATTCGTTCGGCTTCCACCATCATCGAACTATCGAGTAGGGTTTTTCGGGCACCAAGTAAAGAACCGTTACCAAGCTGGGTAAAACGTTCTGCCGGTAATCTTGGATAAAGGCCGATCGTCGTCGCAGAATCGACCGAGAGATTAATGCCGAAAGAACCTGCGGTGTAAATGCGCCGGATATCATCGAGCTGTAATCCGACGCTTTTGAGCAGAATCGTAAGCGCCGCAACCATAGCGGCCTTCGTTCTCAGCAAGTTCTGGATATCTTTCTCGGTAATATAGGTCGGCGGAATACCGTTCTTTTCATCACCATCCGTAATTAGGTAGGCGGTGCGGCCGTTTATCGTGCGCCACCGGTCCGTTTTCTTTTCGAGGACGAACCGTCCGGTGCTATCCATCAATCCCGACAGGTAGAGCTGCGCAATGACATCGATCAGCCCTGAGCCGCATAACCCGTAGGCCGGTGATTTTCCTATTGACTTATATGACGGCTCGAGCGTTGCCCGGTCGATTACCACACGCTCGATGGCGCCCGGAGCGGCGCGACGCGCACATTCGGCAACGCCCCCTTCAAGCGCCGGGCCCGCCGAACCTGCCAGCGCTAAAAGCCAATCTTTGTTGCCCAGGATAACTTCTACGTTCGTACCTATATCGAGAAGAAGCGATATCTCTTCGGCCTGCGAGATGCCCGATGCCACGGCGCCGGAAATTAAATCTCCGCCAAAATAGCCGCCCACACTCGGGAAGACATAAACGGTCGCATTAGGCAACACATCCAATCCTAGCTCTTTGGCCGAGAGGCGCGGGACATGGTTTATAGCCGGCGTATACGGTTCGAACCGAATCGGTGAAGGATCGATCCCTAGAAACGTGTGCATCATCGAAGTGTTTCCGGCAACAGTTACCGCTGATATTTGGCTCGACTCAATACCGGCAGAAGCGCAGGTTTTTATAATCAAGCCGTTTATCGTGTCCAAAAGAGCCGCATGAAGTTTATCGACCCCGCCCTGGCCCGCAACGTGGAGGCGTGAAAGTAGATCTTCGCCGAACTGCACCTGGCCGTTGACCTCACCGTCGCTGGCTAGCGTTTTCCCGTTTGTCAGGTCGACCAGCTCTACCGCTACCACCGTGGTCCCAAGATCGACGGCAAGCCCGAAATGCAACCCCGTAGTATCACCGGCCTCGACGGACACCGCATGTAAACGGTCATTATTAACCGCAACTGTGACAGTAATCTTGCCTGCCGATGCACGGATGATCTTTGAGGTCGCCCCCATGATATCCAAAGGCCAGGTTATCTCATTCGCACCGGTCACTTCCCTTAAAACGGCAGCAGCCCGGTCTATGTCCGCTTTGTTGTTGTCCAGTGAGCTACCGGGAACGACGATAAAATACTTTCTGGTTAATGTCATCATTCTACGTTGCATCCTTCGGTTTTAACTGTAGTTTGAAATCGCGGCCCGGCAATCCCAGGGCGAATAAGGCCGCGACGATCGGCAAGAAGCTGACCAGGGTGATTGCTTTCGATAATCCAATCACCGATGCGAGATGACCGGTAGCGCCGGCCCCAAGACCGCCAAGTCCCAGGCCGAATCCCAATGCCAGGCTTGAGGCCACGGCCTTGCTGTTAGGGAATATCTCTTGGGCCGCTACGACCGTTACCGAAAACGGGGCCAGCATCGAAGCGCCCGCCAGCGCCAGCCAGACGGCTTTCAGCGGGCCATTGGTTACCATGAATAACTGCAAAAACGGAACGCTTAACATAAGCGACCCGGCAATTACCGGCTTTCGCCCCAGGCGATCCGATAAGGTGCCGCCGATAAGGCCGCCGATTGCTCCCGAAAACATAAATATAGAGAGATATAAGCTCGCGAGCATTGGAGTATACCCCTGATCGATCAGCAGTTTTGCGAGGAACGTTGAGAAGCTGAAGAAAGCGAACGATCTGAAGGAAACCGTACCAAGCAGGCTAACGAAGGGACCCGGATTTGCACGAACCGCCGCGCTGAAAGATTGCCCGTTGGCGGGGCGATTTGCAGTAAGGGCAGGGGTTTTAAAAAACAACAATACCGAGACCAGTATTCCCGGAATCGCGAGAACCGGCGTAATCGTGAGTCCAAACAAGGTCACAAGCTTAACGGCTACGGGAGGCATTATCGCAATACCGATGTTGCCTCCAAGAACAAAAACCGACATCATCTTGCCGCGCTTCTCGTGCGCAACCGAACCAGCGGTCGATGAGGCGGGAGGATGAAACGCCGCTACCCCAAGACCGCCCATGGCTATGGCAAAAGCGAGCAGGGTATAGCTGTGGATCATTCCAATAGACGACATAAATATTCCGGCGATAAGCGGCCCAAGGAAGACGAATAAACGACCCCCAACTCGATCTGTTAAGAATCCAAATGCCAGTTGGGATAGAGAAGACGTGACAGAAAATATGGCGGCAAGCCATCCGGCCTCAGAAATATTTAAACCCAGCACGGGGATTATGAAGGGCAGAAGCGGTGGAAAAAGATTCATGTAAGAGTCGTTTACAGCGTGGCTTCCGGTAAGCAGGGCGATAGTCGTATTGCTTGTGTGACCCGGCCGAACTCTCGATTGTTCAAAATCTGCAGTTTCAACGTTCTCGCTTAAATCCAATACCATTCCTCTCTGCGATGTTCAGGTAATACATAGTAGTATAGGTAGACTATTAAATCTTGTCCATGTTACAAATAAATAAGCTGATAGTTTCTTGGCTATATAAAAAAGGAGAACAAATACGTGCAGTTGCCGCGAATTGTTATCTCGGCTCCGCACAGGAGTTCGGGGAAAACAACTTTAAGCATAGGGTTATGTGCTGCTTTAACGAAAGCGGGTTATGTAGTGCAGCCGTTTAAGAAAGGGCCGGACTATATCGACCCTATGTGGCTATCGGCTGCGACGGGTAGGGAGTGCCGCAACCTCGATCTCTTTATGATCGGCGAGGACAACATAAAGCGCTCGCTGCAGAACGGCGGAGCGGGAGCGGACATCAACATCGTTGAGGGAAACATGGGTCTCTATGATGGGATGGAGGTAGACGGCAAAGGAAGCACGGCTGACCTAGCCCGGCTTATAAAAGCCCCGGTTATCCTCATTATCGATACCAGCAATATGACTAGAAGCATCGCCCCGCTCATCCTGGGCTTTAAAAACTTCGAGACTGACGTAAACATAGCGGGAGTCGTCCTGAATAGAGTATCCGGACCTCGTCATGAATCAAAGCTGCGGGCTGCGATCGAGCGTTACTGCGATGTCGAAGTGGTCGGCGCTATCCCACGGTCGTCCGAGATAGGAATTATCCAACGACACCTGGGTCTCAAACCCGCGAAGGAAGATGAAGCCGCTATGGCTACAATAACCTCGATCGGTTCGCTTATCGAGCGTCACACCGATCTTACTAAGCTTATGCAGATAGCTAAAGCAAGCCCATCGCTTGATAAAGAAATAACAAGCGCGGTCGTTAAGCCGGCGTCGACGGTAAAACTCGGCATAGCCCGCGATCCGGCATTTACGTTTTATTACCCCGAAAATATCGATGCGCTTGAAGCGGCGGGAGCGGAGTTGGTTCCATTCAGCCCGATGTTTGACGAGCGCCTGCCGGATAATCTCAACGGCCTGTATATCGGCGGGGGATTTCCAGAGGTGTTCATGGCCGAGCTAGAGAAGAACCGCTCCATGCGCGAAGAGATAAGGCAAGCGGTCGAATCCGGCATGCCGGTTTACGCGGAATGCGGCGGCCTGATGTATCTCGCTCGCGGTATCTCATGGGAGGGCGTTACAAGAGAGATGGTCGGCGGCATCCCCTGCGATGTTCTTATGCACGAAAAACCAAAAGGTCACGGATACATAAAGCTTAATACTACCGGTGATAGCTGGATGGATGCGCCTTATGAGATCACGGGCCACGAATTTCACTACTCCGAAGTCGTCAACCTGGGCGATGTAAAATTCGCGTACAGACTGTCACGCGGGAAAGGGCTGGATGGCAGGAATGATGGCATCGTGTATAGAAATACGTTAGCATCATATGCCCATCTGCATAGCCTGGGCGCACCTCAATGGGCGGAAGAGTTCGTTGCTTTTGTAAAACACGTAGAATTTAACCTTTGATCTACCCTGCGCAGAAGAAAAACGACAGGTAAAACAATTTAAAAACGGCCTTCATCTATGAAGCAAAAACTTGAAATATTATTCGTTACGGTATTGACAAAAGGTCGTGTAATTGTTAAGCTCAACGTAACATTTGGTACATACTCTTTTCCGAGAACAGTTACAAATTAACAGCCGCTCTTTAAGAAAGCTATTAGACAAGAGAAAACAAAATATTAACAAGGAGGTAAAGACATGAGTTTCGAACTAGACGGCAAGGTTTACGAAACGGACGATGACGGTTACCTAACTAACCTCGACGAATGGAATGAAGGGGTAGCCAACTACATTGCAACGCAAGAAGGCGTTGAGATGACAGAGGCGCACTGGGAGGTTGTTAACTTTCTACGCGACTACTACCAGGAATACAAAATCGCTCCTATGATCAAGATCTTGATCAAAGAAATGAAAAAGATGTTCGGTCCTGAGAAGGGCAGCAATGCTTACCTTTATCAGCTCTATCCAGCAGGCCCTGCGCTTCAGGCTTGTAAGATCGCCGGACTTCCAAAACCGACGGGTTGCGTGTAAGAAATATATTTTCACTTCTATTGTAGAAGGATTGCAGAAGACCGACCGTGGGCTAAGAGTGGTCGGTCTCTGACTAAGAGGGCTCATACCTTACGAGGTATGAGCAGCAAAGGGCACGCCTTTAGCAGGTATTAGGTTTTAGCTTGCAAAAGATAATCCTATTACTCCGGAAAGCTTTTTCCTAATTTTAGGTTACATGGAAAACATAGCAGGTAAATCTTTTGCGTTTATGTTATGTAACAATAGTAGCATATTATTAGAAAGCCTTAGGGGTACCGGCTAAAGGCGAGCGGGCTTTATTAATCAATCCGTGGGACAACGGCTCCTTAAACAAAAAGGGAAGAGAAAATGGACGGTATATCGTTGTTTTATAGTGTTTTTACATACTTGGCTTTTGCTATTTTTCTTATGGGTTCTATGACCAAGATATGGAAGTATGCAGTAACGCAGACCCCATTGAAAATTCCTCTTACCTCTGCTCCGGTGGGTGGCACCGGGGTTGTCTACACTGGATACGCAATTCATCTTGGCCTTGCGCTTGCTTTAATAAAACATTTAAGGTTCTTTTTCGCAACAACCAACGCTGCGCTTAACTGGTTCACCACATTTGAGGTTTATGCGGGCTTTGAAAGGATAGCGTAAGATGGCCGATATTACCATTAAGTCCACGGAAACCCCAGAACAGTTAAAACAAGAACAGGTTAAAGAAAGACATAAATGTTATAAGAGTAATCGGTGAAAGAATCCTGCTTATCTTAGCGGGAGAGTTTTTGCCGATACCGCTATTTAAAAGAGCACAAGCCGGAAGTTACAGAGTTACTAGAGTTTTCAAAGGTAGTTACACCAGTATAGAGAAACTAGTCAGTACGTAGACCGAAAGGTTAGCGCAACAAAGAAAAGGAGGCTAAGTAAATGTCAGACGAGCTAAAGACTCCACTCTTGGACGAGTTGGAAAAAGGAGCATGGCCAAGCTTTATTACGGACTTAAAAGGCATGGCCGGAAAATCGCCGATGGTCAAAGACTTGTTACGTCAGCTCGAGAAGTCGTACCGTGACAAAAGAGGTTACTGGAAACACGGCGGCTTGGTAGGCGTTATGGGGTACGGCGGAGGTGTTATCGGGAGGTATTCGGCATTGCCGGAGGAGTTCCCTGGTGTCTCTCACTTCCACACGGTTAGAATTAACCAAACCTCTGGTTGGTTCTACACATCAAAAGCCCTTAACGAGCTTATGGATATTTGGGATGAGCACGGTTCGGGTCTTCTCAATATGCACGGCTCAACGGGCGATCTAGTTATGCTCGGAACGGTTTCAGATGAGCTTGAGCCTACGTTTAGGGCCGCTACCGAGAAGGGTTGGGATCTTGGGGGTTCCGGTTCAGACCTTAGAACCCCAAGCTGTTGTGTAGGCCCGGCAAGGTGCGAGAACGCATGTTTCGATACCTTGGCGTTCACCTATGATGTTACACATAAATATCAGGATGAGCTGCACAGGCCGATGTTCAACTATAAGTATAAAATCAAAGCGTCTGGTTGCCCGAATGATTGTACCGCTGCTATAGCGCGTTCGGACATGGGCGTTATCGGTATCTGGAAAGACGATATCCGGATTGACCAGGCAGAGTTTGCAAAATACGTAGATTCTGGATTCAACGTTCAGGAATTCGTAGTAGAAAAATGCCCGACCGGTTGCATAAGCGTAGAGGGCAAAGAGATTAAGATCGATAACAGCAATTGTGTAAAGTGCATGCACTGCATCAACACAATGTCGAAAGCTCTTCGTGTCGGTACAGAGAAAGGCGTAGCCATCACACTCGGTGCCAAGGCCCCGATCGTTGACGGTGCACTGTTCGGTTCGGTTATGGTACCTTTCATGCCAATGGAAGCTCCATTTGAAGAATTCCACGATCTTCTAGAGAGAATCTGGGAGTTCTGGGATGAGCACGGCAAGAACAGAGAGAGAATCGGTGAGTGCATAGAGCGTATAGGTCTTGCTACCTTCATCGAGGGCGTTGGGCTCGACCCGGTGCCGCAAATGGTCAAGCAGCCTAGAGACAATCCGTACATCTTCTACGAGGAATACTACGAGGAAGAGAAATAGGCTAGCAATAGTAAGCACTATTGCTTAAGAGATTAAAACTTTGTATAGGAGGTAGAATACATGTCGACTACGACACAGAGAAAAACGGATATAGGCCCACCGAGTTATGAGCAATTCTTGCATCCGATTATCAAAGCCAACTACGGCACATGGAAATTCCATGAGACATTGGACGCAGGCATACTTGTTCACGTCGCGGAATCAGGGGACGCTATATATACGGTTCGCGCAGCATCACCGAGGTTGATCAGCACGAACTTTGTAAGAAAAATGACCGAGCTTGCTGATAAGTACGCTGATGGATACCTAAGGTTTACCAGTAGGAACAATATCGAGTTCCTGCTCGCAAACAAGGACAATATCGCTCCTTTGAAAAAGGATCTTGAGGATTACGGCACGCTCGTCGGCGGTACGAACAATGCGATATCGAACATTGTCCACACGCAAGGCTGGGTACATTGCCACTCATCGGCAACCGATGCTTCAGGTCTTGTCAAAGTTGTTATGGACGAGTTGCACGAGTACTTCACCTCGATGAAGTTACCGCATAAGCTAAGAATCGCTGTTGCATGTTGCTTGAACATGTGCGGCGCCGTCCACGCATCAGACATCGCTATCCTTGGCGTACACAGGACGCCACCGAGGATCGACCACAACTTGTTGCCGAACCTCTGCGAGATTCCGACGACCGTTGCATCGTGCCCGAACAACGCGATCAGGCCGACATCGATCGAGGGAAGAGCAACTGTTAAAGTTGACGAGGATAAGTGCATGTACTGCGGTAACTGCTACACGGTCTGCCCGGCGATGCCGATTTCCGACGCCCTGAACGACGGTGTGTCGATCTGGGTCGGAGGCAAAATATCGAACGCCAGGACAGAGCCGATGTTTACAAAATTGGCTATTCCATATATCCCGAACAACCCGCCGCGGTGGCCGGAGGTTACCGATGCGGTCAAGAACATCGTGGAAGTTTACGCCAAGAACGCTAAACCTTACGAGCGTATGGGCGAGTGGATTAACAGGATAGGCTGGCCGAAGTTCTTCGATTTGACAGGTATTGAGTTTACAAAATACCACATCGACGACTTCAGGCATGCCGGTACGACCTACAGAAGGTCGCTACAGAATAGATATTAGGAGGAGTGTAACATGGCTGGAGAAATTACTGTCGAGCAAGTTGCGGAGGATATGTACAATCTGGTTGCCGAGAGCGCAGGACAGAAGAAGCTAAAAGCAACCGACCTTACGAAAGCGATGATCGCAAAGTATGGTGACAAAGTATCCAAGCAGGATTGTAAGGACGCAATCAAGCAACTTATTGACTCCGGCCGGTGTATCTATGGTTACTTTGGCGGAAGTTCAATCGAGCTTCCCCATACAGAGGGCTCCGCTAACTAATAAGCTAGGGTAAATAAGTAATCACGATATTCGCTTAGGCGTAAACACACCGGTAAAAGGAGAAGGGCTTTCACTAAGCTGCCTTAAACGGCGGTGTGGTGACGCCTGAGAGCAAAAGGAGGGAAATATGGCGGTAGTACTAAAAACAAGGAAGCGGCCAGTAGGCGCGGTTAGTTATAGCCATTCGGGCGACGACGCGTATCTAAGGCCGGCGTACAACGAAAAAACTCCGCCTTGCAAGAACGCCTGTCCTAGTAGCAATGCCATACGGTCGTTTCTGACATCGATCGCTCAGACTGAGTACTATGGGAGAAGCTACGAGGAATCGTACGAACAGGCATGGAGAATACTGACGGATACGAATCCGTTGCCGGCTGTTCTTGGAAGAGTCTGCCCGCATTTTTGCGAGGGCGACTGTAATAGAAAAGAAAAAGACGAGGCCGTTTCGATAAATCAGATCGAACGATTCCTCGGAGATTTCGGAATCCAAAACAACCTGCAGCATCAGAAGATAACAGATGAGACTCGCTCAGAGAAGATCGCTGTTATAGGTTCTGGTCCGGCCGGACTCTCTGCCGCGTTCCAGCTTGCAAGACGAGGTTATCCGGTAACGATATTCGAAGCGTTCGATAAATCGGGCGGTATGTTGAGGTACGGTATCCCAACATACAGGCTTCCCGATGATATTATCGACGCCGAGGTTGCGAAGATAGAAGCGCTCGGTGTTGAGATCAAGTACAACACCAAAGTCGGCAAAGACATCTCTGTCGACGACTTGAAAAAAGAATACAAAGCGATATTCGTTGGAATCGGTGCGCATGTAGGCTGGAAGGTAGGCGTTCCGGGTGAGGACGCAGAAGGCGTGATGAACGCCGTAGAGTTCTTGCACAAAGCCAATGCGGGCGAGAGCATGGATCTTAAGGGCAAAAAAGTGCTAGTCATCGGCGGCGGTAACAGCGCAGTTGATGCAGCGAGGGTTGCCCTAAGGCTCGGAGCAACAGCACAGGTCGTTTATCGTAGGACAAAAGAGGAAATGCCAGCGCTTGACGAAGAAGTCAAAGATACCGAGGATGAAGGAATTCATATCGAGTTTCTCGCTGCGCCGGTTGAAGTAATCAGCGATGGCGGCAAGGTCACAGGGCTCAAGTGCCAGAAGATGGAGCTTGGCGAGCCGGATGCGAGCGGTCGTAGAAGGCCTGTACCGGTCGAGGGCTCGGAATATGTCATCGACGCGGATATGGTTATCCCGGCTATCGGCCAGGGTCCGGATTTTGCGGGTCTCGAGAGCTTTAACGAGAACGGCTGGATTACCACGCAGAGTGCGTTCGGTCAGACAAGCGATGCAGCAGTGTTTGCAGGCGGCGATGTCACCAACAAACTCGGTACGGTAACCGAAGCGGTCGGCCTCGGCCACAATGCGGCGAGGGCTATCGATGCTTTCGTTAAGGGCGAGGATATGCCGAAGGTGTATCCGCCGAAAGTGGTAAAGTACTCGACGATGGCGATGACCTATTACACGGGTCTGCCGCGTGCAGAGAAGCAGCACATGGCTGTTTCAAACCGCACAAGCAACTTTGACGAGGTCGTTTCAACTCTCGTCAATGAGGCGGCAATCGAAGAGACAAAACGCTGCTTAAGCTGCGGTATGTGCTTCGACTGCGGCAACTGCTACAACTTCTGCACCTACAGCGTCTTTAAGAAGACGCCGGAGAAGCACGAGTTCGAAGCACGCTACAAGATGAACCTTGATATCTGTGTAGGCTGCAAGAAGTGCGCCGAAGAGTGCCCTTGCAACTACATCGACATGACATAGTGAGGCTATTCGTTTAGCCACATTCATACTCCAAAGACCCGCCTCTAATGCGATAAAGAGCAAAGAGGCGGGTCTTTATATGATCGTATGATGAAAAACAATCAACGTGGTTTAGCGGGGGTAGTTGAAAATCAAAGCGTTCTGCCTCTTTGTGCTAAACTTTAACCATGGTCTTAAAAATCATTCTTGTCATTGTCATAGTCGGCGGGTTAATCCTGCTGACAAAATGGACGGATAAAAGAGGCTGGACGACCTTCTATAGGGAGGGCGCAGGCGGCGCGATGTTGTCGAGCGCTTTGTCGGCCTACGACCAAATATTATTTCAAGAGAAAAAAGCTGCGGTTGAGTATCAAAAAGAAGAGAAAACCGAGCAGCAAGAATCGGGCGACACTCACTAACTCTTCCAAGAATACGATGCTCTTATCTGATCACACGACCCCTGACTTGGGTATGACACGAATATAGTGGTAAACAAGAAAAAGCGATCAAAGTAGGGATGCGTGAGAGAGCTGAGATCACAGATCGATATAAATACGTCCGCTGAAACAGTGTGGCAAATCCTTATCGATTTTCCTGCGTATCCGACCTGGAATCCATTTATACGTCGAATCAGCGGAAAAGCGGAAGTTGGGGAGCGGCTTAAAGTATACCTGCAGCCTCCTAGAGCAAGGGGTATGGAATTTCGACCCACCGTCCTTAGCGTTGTATCTAACCGTGAGCTTCGATGGTTGGGAAAGCTATGGATAAAGGGCTTATTTGATGGTGAGCACAGCTTCACCATCGAGCAGCTTGACGAGAACCACGTTCGGCTCACTCAGCAGGAACAATTCTCAGGCTTACTCGTCCCTTTCACTGGCGGCATTTTAAGAGAAACGCTGCGTGGCTTCGAAGAGATGAATCGTGCACTAAAGGAGAGAGCAGAGCGACGTTCTGGCGGCTAAGGCCGCCAATTGTCCAATCAGGGTATTTTTAACCAATCTATTTTAGGTCGCCTTGCCAGCCCATTGATTTCGCAATTGTTGGCAGCTCAGGTAACCTAACACCTTTGGGGCCCACGATTTGGATAAAGCGACCATTTTCATACCAGGCGAGGCTCGAACCATCCACCGAATCAGCCCCATGGCCTTTGAACCCTCGAACCGTTAGGTTGCTGGACATCGAGCCCGATTCTGCATGGTAGACTACGTAGATATCGCCCTGATACCGCAGGTACAGTATTCGGTTCTCCTCAACGTATATACCTATTAGCTTGCGATCATTCGCTTTTGCGGTGAAGGGGACATCGTAGCCCAACAGTTCTTGAGCTTCTGCAACACTCTCAACTTTTACCGAATGTTGCTCTATGTCTTGTTGTAGTTCACTTTCCCCACTCCTTATTAATAAGGGATAAGTGTCATAGCGGGAGGAAAAGGGCTGCGTTTGGTACTTTGTAGATTCAGCTATCTCGATCAAATCAGTTAGCTTTATTCCTGGGCCTATAAGTGAGTACATAACGCCGCCTTCCCACCAGGCAAGGCTACCTGGATTATGGTGCTTACCAAACAGACCTTCTGTGATATTTGGATTTGATCCACAAGCGGGGTTTCCATGTATCTTGATAAGGTTTGAGAAACGATTCTTTGGTTGATTTACCACTTGCTTGAAGTGCTCCAGCTGCCCTTTTTCTGTAGAGGGCTCAGGATAAGCCGAGAACACAAGGCCGCCTTCATAGGTTGCCTTGATACTACGGTCTTTCAGCGATGGTCTTTCAAGATATTTATAACGCCGCGTGATGCAAGGATTGTGGCGTATTCGTTTGTTATATTATAATAATATAGATTACAGTCCACTGGCTCCCTTATTTGTTTTTGCCTGCCCCGGAAGGATATATATCCGAGCTTATCGTTCTTGAGCCTGAGCGCAACAAAGGCATCGGCCGAATGCTCTTAGGAAAAGCTAAGGAATTAGCGGTGGCACATGGATGCTCGCGGCTGATGCTTAATAATGGGCGACACAGGGAATCGTATGAACGGAGTTTCTATGCGAAAACCGGCTGGAAAGAGCGCGAAGAAATGGTAAATTTCATTCTTCCGTTGAAGAATTCGTAAAGCGCTTTTGGGTAAACACTAGTGGGGTAATCATGCGCTGAGTGATTGCAAGCACATCCAAATACTATTTTCGATGGTCCTTATAGTAAATGCTCTAGGGAGATTAGCAAGGGTGCCAAGATGATGCGAAGGTTAAGCATTACCCGCAAGCTCATAGTTATTTACTTTATTATAGCCATACCGCTCATGGCGATTATTACTGCAACATATTATAGCTGGTACCGTGGAAGGGTCGATAGGGCGCTGCTGGAGCGAACCGAGATAGCCCAACTAACCGGCACGAGCTTCGCTCTTTTTATTATAGACCTGGGTAAAATGATGAATCCGGTTGGACGAGCAATCGTCGATAATCAGTATCCATCGGCAAAAGCGGCAATTGCCCTTAGCGAGCTAACTTCAAACTATCCCCTTGATCATGCGGTTTTCATGGACTCATCCGGTCGGGTTATTTCGTCTACCGATAGCAGGATTTTGGGCCAGAACCTATCAAAGCATCCGGCTATTGCGGCGGTTATTCTCGATAAAAAGCAAACCAGCATCGAGCCGGCCGAGCGTCACGAAAATAAAATCGGCTTTCATGTGACCCGAGCTATTGAAAGCGGTGGGCGGCTTCAGGGCATCGTCGCTGCATTTGTTAACGTGGCTAGTCTAAATAGCGCATTACCGGCACCGGTCATAACCGGGGGAGCGAATATCATCGATTCCAACGGACGCCTTATTTATCAAAGTGAGTTTCATAATCTTCCGTTAACCATGCCGTCTTGGGGCCGCTACGGTTTTGTTAAGAGAGCCTTATCTGGGAAAAGTGCAACAGCCACCGACTTTGTCTTCCCATCTACCGGGAGGGTAAGCCTTGTAGCCGAGGTTCCCATCAGCGGTCTTGGCTGGGCCGCGGGGTCTTCTATTGACAGCAATAGGGCGCTGCTCCACGTCAGGCGAACCGCAATAGAATCGGCCGTTGCGGCGACCGTATTTTTACTGCTTGCTCTTGCGATAAGCATCAACATAGCCCGCGGCATCGTCGGCTCGCTTTCAGTGCTTGTAGCAAGAGCAAGGGCGGTAGGGGAAGGTAATTTTGATGAGCCGGTTGAGGTTAGCACAGGGGATGAGATCGAAGACGTTGCCACTTCACTGGATATGGCAAGAGTTAATCTGAAGCAAAAAGTGGAAGAACTTCGCAGGGCGCGCGATGAATTGGAGAAAAGGGTAGAAGAGCGCACGGCGGAACTAGCGGGGCTTACCAGCAGAATGCAGTCATTGCTCGACTCGACGGACGAAGGTATCCTTGGAATAGACCCTGAATACCGGGGCACGTTGTTTAACAGTTCGGCATCAAGGATGACTGGATTCGAGCCTGATGAGGTCATGGGGAAAATCGTGCATGATTTAATTCACTATAAACGCAGCGATGGCTCCTCATATCCAATAAACGAATGCCCAATTATCAATACCACAAAGACCGGCAAAGGAGTCCGCATTGATACCGAGGTATTCTGGCGAAAAGACGGGACGTCCTTTCCAGTCGAATACTCAGCGTATCCGATCCTCGAAAATGGGCTCATCAAAGGTGCCGTTATCGCCTTTACCGAGATTACAAGACGTAAACGGACAGAAGCGCTAAGCAACGCCCTTGATGATATCAACGCTTCCATAACCTCAACCCTTGACTTTAACATGATCCTTCAGACCATCGGAACCGAGGCGACAGAAGCGATAGGCGCCGAGACCACGGTAATCGTTATGCGTGAAGATTCCTACTGGGTTCCCCGGTATGTTCACGGGTTGCCCCTAGACCTGGTTGGAAAACGATACACGGATGAAGAGACGATTGCTGCATCGTTAATAGCAAGATATAGAAAAACTATTGCCATTCCCGACGCCTACACAGATGAACGAATCAATAATGCTGAGATAAAGCGTCTTGGGATTCGCTCCCTGATCGGTGTTCCCTTGGTAGTAAAAGATAGTGTAATCGGGATTCTTTATTTTGAGTACCGGTCGAGACAGGTTAGCTTTGACGATGCCCAGATCGATTTTATAACAAAGCTGGGAACTTCAGTTTCTCTTGCCCTAGAAAACGCGCGCCTGTACGGGGTGGAGAGAACTATCGCTGATACGTTACAAGAGGCGCTGCTTATATTACCAGGGAATTTGGAATATTGGATAGGGCGACGGGAACTCTTACCTACTGCAATGCAGGGCATCCACCGCCCGTCATAAAGAGGGGAACATCCGAACCTCTACTCCTAGCAGCCAATTCACCGGTTATAGGTGCTTTTCCTTACCTTAATTTCGAGGAGGAGCAGACTGTGTTAGAGAAAGACAACGTTTTAGTCCTGTATACCGATGGCGTGATCGAGGCGAGGTGCGATGGAGGGTTCTTTGGCGAGGAGCGGCTCATAAAAAGAATAAAAGATATGGGGCCGATATCGGCAACGCAATTACCTCAGCCGATATTTAAAGCGGTTATCGAATATACCCAAAATAAATTATCCGATGACCTAGCCATCCTTGCAGTTTCATTAAGGCCCGGGTAAGGACAGCTATACAAACATTGGCAAGGCTCAATTTCGAAATATAAGAACAATCAAAACTCTCGGCCGATGAAGTACTCGCGGGCTTCATCAAAACTACTAAACACTAAGAAACCATAAGTACGTTTTAGCCGCTCACATACCGCTTGTTGGCTTTCAGATGGGCAAGCCAGGACAACAGAGCCGCCAAGTTTTGCGACCCGGCTATGCACCTCACCAAGGTAATCAAGGGCGTTCTCGTTTAATGTTTCAAGACTACCGAATTCAAGAATAAGTTTTAGCCTGTTGTTTCTGATAAGCGCATTGAGCATTTCTTTCATCAGCACGATGTCCTCTTCATCGTAGGTTCCCGAGAAGAGCACGGTCGTGATGCTTTTTTGCTCTGTAATCTCGATTCTGAGCCTTCTTTCTTCTGCCATGGGCATCCTCTCTGTCATGCTTCAAGCAATGAAATCTATCTTCACAGTCATATACTTATTTCCGTTTAACCAGTTGGATATTCATGTTCGCCCGGAATCAAACGAATCGTAGAGTTTACTGCTGTTTTCCTTCGACTGCGCACAGAAGAACTGCTGCAGCTATTCCCAGGCGCCTATCCAGGAGCCCTTGGGTGTCCTGTGCAAAATCGAGCGTTATTTTCATAACGAACGGGTTGAAATTCTGCTGGAAGGTGCAGACCGGTGTGCCATTGACATCCCCATGATATTTCTGCGGGATCAAATTGACCAGGAAACGACGAATTAAAGCTAGAACTAAGCTATCTTCCTTTATAAAACCTATCTCTTGGTCGTTGGCATCCATAAAGAGCCACTCATCTATGAACATAGACTTGAGACCTTTTCTTTTCAATACGCCGACCTTTTCGTTCGTCGCCGGATCGATTACATCGTAGGCCGAGGAGACATCGAGGATTTTGCGGGCTTTGATAGTAAGAACCTCGGTTTGCATGCTCTCGTCGGCGTAAAGTCGAATGTCCTCTCTTAGCTTGAAGGCTTTCATCTTTGAGTAGAAGGCCAGTTGGTTGTTTGAATCGTAGATATGAAAAGCCCCTCCGAATAGTTTAAAAACTTTTTTGCGAACCAGGTATTTTGTATCCTGAAATGCGGTTGCCACGGGCTTAGAATCGGTGGCAGTGTAATCAATTGCTTCGTTCGTCATAAACTTGTTCTCCTCCTTATTGATCATAAACTTGGTGTCATAAAGTATTTGCCGACGGTTACCTAAGAAGCGTTATCAGCTGTTAGAATAATGACAATCGGTGATAAACATGGCTCACCGCAAGGCTACTACTATATCGAACCAAGCAAAAGCTTACTTTAGAAGATTAGGAGGCGAAGTACTACAAAGTACTCATTGCCATGCACAAAATCACACTGCGCCTATCAAAAGTCGGTTATAATAGAGACTTAAGACCTATAGATGTTTGCTTTACTGTAAGTAGTAATCATCGTAATCATCGTAATCATCTAATAGTATAATGCTTAATAAATCTATGCTTAAACAGTCTATGCTACGCAAGCCAATTGCGCTATATGATCGACGCTATTAACAAAATCAGTTACCAGACTTGGAGGCGGCAATGAAGGAAGAGCTGATCGATTTAGGTAAAGAAGTGCCAGAAGCGGAAGCCGAGCAGATAATAGAGGAAACCCTCGAAAAATATGAGAAGTATGTAAACCCCGGTTTTGCGCGTCTTATGAGGTTTCTCGGGACTACGGTCGAGGTAAAGACCGAAGGGCCGTATATGTATGATATCAAAGGACACAAATATGTGGATTTTTTAAGCGGCCACGGTGTCTATAACCTCGGGTATTGCCATCCCAAGGTGGTCAAAGCGGTTGAAGAGCAGCTTAAGATGATCGCTCAGACCAGCGCCCGCACCATCATGAACAAGCCGATGGCCGATCTCTGCGAGCGGCTCGCCAAAATCACCCCCGGGGATTTGACCTACTCGTTTATCGGCAACAG
>NZ_JBTSLF010000004.1:0-3598 GCF_054640775.1 Candidatus Aquicultor sp.
TTCCCGGTCTGCTTAAATACAATGGCTCAGCCGCCATCGATAATGTGCATAATGCATTCTTGCAGTTGGCGTTGACAGCCGGTATTCCTGCCCTTATCGCCTTTATAGTAATGTTAGTAATCTTATTTGTTAAGGCTTCGAGAGAAATCAAGCGGTCTCAGCCGGCTTCTCCAATAACGGTAGGGCTGGTTGCAGGAATAATAGCGTTTCTGGCGCAGAGTCTAACCGGTGTGACAGGGATTGCGACATCGGGATTTCTTTGGTTAAATATGGGGCTCTTGGCATCAACATGGGCTGAACCGAAGATCGAACTCAAGCCAATAACGGGCTTTGCAAAGTATCCCCTCATGATTTCAGTTATTATTGTTGCGATAGTTGCTATCGTTTTATCCATGAGGCCCTTTATCGGAGAAAATGCTCTCGGTCAAGCGTGGTTGGCAACACACGCTGGCAACTCAATCGCAGCCGAAAGTTTTTATAAGAAAGCCATCGCTTATAATCCCCAGGACGATAAAGCCTATAGTAGCCTTGGTATCATGTTTGCCGAAAACGGCTATGCTTCGAAAAATATAGGGCTATGGTCAGAAGGTATGAACTATCTCAAAGAGGCGACTCAATTATCCCCGTATAACCGAGAGAACTATACCTTGCTCGGTCTCGGCTACCTTTACGGGGGCAAAGCATTTGATAAGCGCAACTTCCACTACGCAATAACTAACCTTGAAAAAGCTGCTGAGCTTAGCTCAAATAATTATACGACGAGAGATCTTCTAGGGATGGCATACCTGGAGACAGGACATATGAAGGAGGCGAAACATAACCTCTTGATGGCACTCAGAATTAATCCAAATGACCCTCAAACTCATTATCACATGGGTCGATATTATGAAAAGGCCGGACACAAGGAAGACGCTCTGTGTGAGTATAGTGCCGCCATTATGATAGATAAAAATTACGAGGATGCAAAAACTGCGTATGGGAGACTGATTAAACATGGAAATGACTAGTTTCTTAAGCTCTGAGATCAAGCACATAAAGGCCAAAAAAATCGGACTTGGTATAGCAATAGCCGTTATTATCTTAGCCGCCATTGGTGCCGACCGGTATGTTAACGCGGATAGGGTTTATCACCTGGCAGTTGACCAGGAGGAAGCAGGCAATATCGCCGATGCAAAAAAAGGCTATACTGACGCCCTGCAAATGAATCCATGGCACGCCGATGCAAATTATCAGCTAGGAGTCCTTTTGAGTAAGGAAGGCAAAATTTCTGAGGCCCTCAGGCAGATGCAACGCGCACTGCAGTTGAAAAAAGAGCCGGATTACTATCTTGGCTTGGGATATCTCTACTTAAACAAGCTTAAAGACGAGAACAAGGCGGAGACAAGTTTCCACAAAGCGCTTGATCTTGACCCCAAGAACTACTATGCATGCTTTATGCTCGGGAACCTTGCGGAACGAGATCACAATAACGACAAAGCGATTCGTTATTACGAACAAGCAATACAGGACGACCCACAGATGACCGCCTGCTATAAGAAGCTCGCGGCAATTTATGATGCAAAGGGTATGAACAGCAAAGCTAGCGAGTACTGGCAGGATGTTCTCAGGATAGACCCTAAGGACAAGGATGCCAAGGCGTATTTTAAGGTATCGAAATCAGCCAATTAATCGGAGAGAACCATGGATTATTTCTTTACCGCCGTATTCTTTATATTCGGCACTGTTATCGGTAGCTTCTTAAATGTTTGCGCATACAGGATTCCAAAAGGCGAATCCATCGCATACCCGCCTTCACATTGCCCTGGTTGTGGTGAAACCATACGCCATGTCGATAACATTCCGGTTATAAGCTATCTCATATTGGGCGGAAAATGCAGGAGTTGTGGCTCAAGGATAAGCCTGAAATACCCAGTAATAGAACTATTAACAGGCGTTTTATGGGCTGTAACGTATTCCCGTTTCGGCCCCTCGCTTGAACTTGGTTACGGGCTATTCTTCATAACCATACTTATTGTGTTATCAGCCATCGATTATGACATCAAGATAATCCCCAACAAAGTGCTTATCCCAGCCATGATTATAAGCGCGTTGTTGCTGGTTCTCTATCCGCTCAACATCAAAACGATACCGCTCATCGAAAACCTGAGTTCCGGTTGGGCTATCGGCGGGTTTTTTGTAGGCGGCGGCCTTCTCTATCTAATAGCTATAATGGCCCACCTGTTCTTCAAAAAGGACGCGATGGGCGGGGGAGACATCAAGCTCGCGGCATTTATCGGCCTTTACCTGGGCGGCTACGTACTGTTAGCGCTTTTCATCAGCTTCGCCTTAGGTGCGATAGTTGGAATCGTGATGATTTCAAGGGACAAAAAGAGCGCCAAGGAAATGATCCCCTTCGGCCCCTTCATGGCCGCCGGCTCAATTCTTACCATCTTCTTCGGCCCCCAGCTTTGGTTGGGGTATTTGAGCATAGCAGGACTATCGTAGTAGAGCCGAGCGATACCCCCTAAAGTATAAGTAAAGTACTGCCGAAATAGTATATTGTTTATGCATTTACCATAGATACCAGCTAATCTGCAAACATTTAATGTGCCAATAACCCTACCTTATTGTAATCAACCTAACCATTTTAACGTTTCTCAGAAAATGCTGACAGCTCAACAATATCCGTACTTACTCGGCGGACGTTTTCAGCTGTTGCCGAATTTAAGGAGATTTGCGAATGATTGGAAAACAAAGAATTAGGATTGTGGCATTTTTGGCTGTGTGTGTTTTTTTGATTTTGGGGGCGCAAAGCGCCTTTGCGCTCGAATTTGATGATTCAAAAACAGTTACCGTTGATACTCTCTTAATGGCATCGGGCATTAAAATTAAAACCCCGGAAGGTGCACGAGCGATTGCACAGGATTTCACAAGTTGGGCTGGAATCTCTGAAGATCAAGTAGACTCCTGGAAAAGAGATAAAAAGATTACTGTTGATAGAACGCTAGCCCAAAAAGCAAAGCAGTATGTCCAGATGATCAAGACGGGGGCAAGAACTTCCCTTGCATATACCGACTATACGACGTGGACTGGTAATCTGATTGCTCCTATATACTGGATGACGTGGACTGGACAGCAGATTTGCCCCTATCCTGTTTACGATGTCGGAACATCCTATTCAGACAATAGTTGCACCGCGACAATTACCGATCTGGGCGTAAAACCATATCCGAGCCCAACTTTCCCCGAAGTCAGATACTATCTAGTGCAAGGGGTTGTTAATGGGCATGCGTATAGCTATAAGACGCATGTGGTAGAATATGGTATAGATGCATCGCTTCACCTGGGAGTAATCGCATTACCGCAAGCAAACCTTATTTGCACTATTGTCAAAGATAGCGGGAACAAGGTGCCGCCTAGTGGGAATACAGATTGGCACATGCAAAGTCAGTGGTTTGAAGCGCCTGGGTTCACTGGACCAAGTCACCCCATAACGACGATTCCTGTGACTGGAAATATAGAAGTCAATAATAGTATTGCCTCCGATCCTAATTGGAACCTGGAGAACTTGACGCTTCAAATATCAGATTGGTCATTAGATAGTCTCTTGAATAAAGAT